>NZ_CAXTAZ010000017.1:0-84186 GCF_964242715.1 uncultured Enterovirga sp. | reverse complement strand
ACGGGCTCGACGATGCCGAGCGCGCCCAGTCCTATGCCTGCGACATCACCTACGGGACCAACAACGAATACGGCTTCGACTATCTGCGCGACAACATGAAGTACGAGTTCGCGCACATGGTCCAGCGCGGGAATCATTTCGCGATCGTGGACGAGGTCGATTCCATCCTGATCGACGAGGCCCGCACACCGCTCATCATCTCGGGCCCGATCGACGACCGCTCCGACCTCTATCTCGCCATCGACCAGGTGATCCCCAAGCTCGCCCGCGAGGATTACGACCTCGACGAGAAGCAGCGCACCGTGAACCTGACGGAGAGCGGCAACGAGCGGATCGAGGAGCTGATGCGCGAGGCTGGCATCCTCAAGGAGGGCACCCTCTACGACGCCGGCAACGTGACGCTCGTCCATCACGTCAACCAGGCGATGCGGGCCCACAAGCTCTTCCACAAGGACAAGGACTACATCGTCCGCAACGACGAGATCGTCATCATCGACGAATATACGGGCCGCATGATGCAGGGCCGGCGCTATTCGGAAGGCCAGCACCAGGCGCTCGAGGCGAAGGAGCGGGTGACCGTCCAGCCCGAGAACCAGACGCTCGCCTCGATCACCTTCCAGAACTATTTCCGGCTCTATTCAAAGCTTGCCGGCATGACCGGCACGGCCTCGACCGAGGCCGACGAATTCGCCGAGATCTACAAGCTCGAGGTGGTCGAGATTCCGACCAACCGGGACGTCGCTCGGCTCGACGAGGACGACGAGGTCTTCCGGACCGCGAACGAGAAATACAGGGCGATCATCGCCGAGATCGGCCGTGCGCACGAGCGGCTGCAGCCGGTCCTGGTCGGCACGGCCTCGATCGAGAAGTCCGAACTCATCGCCGAACTGATGATCCAGGCCGGCTACCGGCAGATCGATTTCGGGGACGCGGAGGCGCTGGCCAAGCTCTACGAGGGCGCCCGCAGCCAGAAGCCGACGAAGCAATTCGCCGTCCTGAATGCCCGCTTCCACGAGCAGGAGGCCTACATCGTGGCCGAGGCCGGCGTGCCGGGCGCGATCACGATCGCGACGAACATGGCCGGGCGCGGCACGGACATCAAACTCGGCGGCAATATCGAGATGCGGATCGCCCAGGAGGCAACCGTCGACGGCGTCCAGGACGATGCCAAGGTCGCCACCATCCGGGAGGAGATCGAGGCGAGCCGTTCGGTCGTGTTGAAGTCCGGCGAGGCGGCCGATCCTGAGGCCGGCCGCAAGCACGCTCTGCCGGGCGGGCTCTACATCATCGGCACCGAGCGCCACGAATCGCGGCGGATCGACAACCAGCTGCGGGGACGATCGGGCCGCCAGGGCGATCCGGGCCGGTCGAAATTCTACCTGTCCCTGCAGGACGACCTGATGCGGATATTCGGGTCCGAACGCATGGACGGCATGCTGACGCGGCTCGGCCTCAAGGAGGACGAGGCGATCGTCCATCCCTGGATCAACCGGGCGATCGAGAAGGCGCAGCAGAAGGTCGAGGCCCGCAACTTCGACACCCGCAAGAACATCCTGAAATACGACAACGTCATGAACGACCAGCGCAAGGTCGTCTTCGAGCAGCGCCGCGACTTCATGGGGGCCGAGAGCATCCGCGAGACGATCGACGAGATGCGCCACGGCGTCATCGACGATCTCGTCTCGGCGCATATCCCGGAGGATGCCTATCCCGAGCAATGGGATGCGAAAGGACTGGCCGTCCAGGTCGCCGACACCCTCAACCTCGAGGCACCCGTCGAGGATTGGGCCAAGGAGGAGGGAATCGCCGACGACGAGATGCGCGAGCGTCTGCGGGCCCTCTCCAACGCGACTTATGGCGAGCGGGTCGAGAAGAACACCTCCGAGGTGATGACCTATGTCGAGAAGCAGGTTCTGCTGCAGTCGCTCGACCATCTCTGGCGCGAGCATCTCGTCACGCTCGACCACCTGCGCCAGGTGATCGGCTGGCGCGGCTATGCCCAGCGCGACCCGCTGAACGAATACAAGAGCGAGGCCTTCGACCTCTTCAACCAAATGATCGGGCATCTGCGCGAGCAGGTGACCTCGCAGCTGATGCGGGTGGACGTCGTCTTCCAGGAGCCCGAGCCGATGGAATTGCCGATGATGTTCGCCGAACATCGGGATCCCGCGACCGGCGAGAACGAGTTCGACGGTCACGCGACCGGCTCCTTCGGCGGGGCCGGGCCGGCACTCGGCTATGCCGCGCAGGCCATTCCGGCCGACGGCGCGCTGATGGAGCGCGATTCGCAGGATCCGTCCTCCTGGGGCCGGGTCGGCCGAAACGAGGCTTGCCCTTGCGGCTCTGGCAAGAAATACAAGCATTGCCACGGGCGCTTCACGGCCTAGACCCGGGCAAAAAGGGGCGGGACCGGATGGGCAGGGGCAACGCCTTCGAGATCGCGGTCATGCCCGGGGACGGGATCGGGACCGAGGTGACGGAGGCGGCGATCGCCGTCCTTCGGGCAGCCGAAGAGCGGTTCGGCCTCGGTTTCCGCTTCGAGACCGTTCCGGGTGGCGCCCTCTACTACCGCGAGACCGGCGCGACACTCCCGGCGGACGGGATGGACCGGGCCCGGGCGGCGGACGCGATCCTGTTCGGCGCCATGGGCTGGCCCGACATCCGGCTCGCCGACGGGACCGAGATCGCGCCGCAGCTCGATCTTCGGGTCGGGCTCGACCTCTATGCCGGGGTGAGGCCGATCCGGGCCATCCCGGGCGTCCGGCCGGTCCTCGCCGATCCGCGCTGGGCGGAGATCGACCTCGTCATCATTCGCGAATCCACCGAAGGCATGTTCGCCTCGCGCGGCATCGGGATCGTGGCCGACGACGACAGCGAGGCGCGCGACACGCAGGTCATCACCCGGCGGACGACGGAGCGGCTGACGGCCTTCTCCTGCAGGCTGGCGCGGCGTCGCCGCGAGGAGCGCGGCACGCCCGGACGGGTGACCCTCGTCGACAAGGCGAACGTGTTCCGGTCCTTCGCCTTCATGCGCCGGGTCTTCCACGAGGCCGCTGCCGCCTTCCCGGACATCGAGGCCGGCCACCATTACGTCGACGCGATGGCGCTCGATCTGATCCGTCGTCCCTGGGATTTCGACGTCCTGCCGACCGAAAACCTGTTCGGCGACATCCTGTCCGATCTCGGCGCCGGGCTGATCGGCGGCATGGGCTTCGCGCCGTCGGCCGATATCGGCGACGAGCATGCGCTGTTCCAGCCGAGCCACGGCTCCGCCCCGGACATCGCCGGTCAGGGCATCGCCAACCCGACCGCCATGATCCTGTCCGCCGCCCTGATGCTGGACTGGCTCGGCGAGCGGCATGGCAGCGCCGACGCGCGGCTCGCCGCCTCCGCGATCGAGCGTAGCGTCGACCTCGCCTTCGGTGAGAAGGGCGTGCGATCCTACGATCTCGGCGGGCAGGACGGCACGGTCGAGATCGGACGGATCGTCGCCGAGGCGGTCAGATTGGGCGAGGCCGACCGGGCGCCCCCGAGAGTCAAGGCGGAGCGCTCGGCTCACGCATAAAAAAGGGAGGCAGGACCATGCATCGATTCGCGTTCCGCACCATTGCGGCACTCGCCGCCATCGTCCTCGCGCTACCGGCCCTCGCCGAAGCCAACCGCGTCCGGGCCGCCAAGCAATACGGTATCGGCTACCTGCAGCTCATGGTCATGGAGGACCAGAAGCTCGTCGAGAAACAGGCCGCGGCCGCGGGCCTCGGCGAGGTCGCGGTGGAATGGGCGACCTTCCGGTCCAGCGACGTGATGAACGACGCGCTGATCTCGGGCAGCCTGGATTTCGTCTGCCTCGGCATCCCGGGCCTCGCC
This sequence comes from uncultured Enterovirga sp., assembly GCF_964242715.1. Taxonomy (NCBI): domain Bacteria; kingdom Pseudomonadati; phylum Pseudomonadota; class Alphaproteobacteria; order Hyphomicrobiales; family Methylobacteriaceae; genus Enterovirga; species uncultured Enterovirga sp. Next base: position 80,319 of record NZ_CAXTAZ010000017.1, on the reverse strand, counting down.
ACGATCTGGTCGAAGACCCGCGGCCGCGACGACGTCCGGGCCGCGGCCGGGCTCAACGCCCTGCCGCTTTTCCTCAACGTGCGCGAACCCTCGATCAAGACCCTGCAGGATTTCAAGCCGGAGCACCGCATCGCGCTGCCGGCCGTCAAGGTGTCGATGCAGGCGCTGCTGCTGCAGATGGCCTCCGCCAAGGCATTCGGGGAGAAGGATTACGCCAAGCTCGACCCGCTCACGACCTCGCTCGCCCATCCGGACGCGACCGGCATGATGCTGGGCGGCGGCACCGAAATCGTGGCCAACTTCTCGTCCTACCCGTTCCAGGCCCGGCAGCTGAAACAGGCCGGCATCCGGACCATCACGAACTCGGTCGAGATCCTGGGCGGGCCGTCCTCGTTCAACGTCATCGCGGCGACGGGCCGGTTCCGGCGTGACAACCCGAAACTCTACGGCGCCTTCCTGGCCGCGCTCGACGAGGCGACCGACCTGATCAACAAGGACAAGTCGGCCGCCGCCGACATCTATCTCCGGCTCAGCAAGGACAGGGCGCCCAAGGCCGAGATCATGGAGATCATGAACGACCCTGCGGTGCGTTTCACGACCGACGTGTTCAACCTCGCGGCCTTCACCGATTTCATGGCGAAGACCGGCATGCTGAAGCCGACGCCGAAGGACTGGAAAACCGAGATGCTGTTTCCCGAGGCGAAGCCCGCCAATTGAGAAGGTCTCCCGGCGCTGACGTCCTACGGGCGGCAGACGCGCTCGGGCCCGTCATAGCCTTGGCGGATCCAGCAGCGCCGGGTTGGCCGGGGCGGGCCGTAGCCGTCCTCGGCTTCCGGAACGGCACCCCGGTAGTCCCGGTAGCGCGGCTCGGGCTCGTCCGGCTCGTAGCGGCCCCGCATCGGCGGGCCGTAGCTGCGCGGCGGCCCCTCATAGCTCTCCGGCCCGGGAGCGTAGGGACGAAAAGGGGGCGGCGGGTCGTCGTCGTAGAGGGGGCGCGGATCCGGGTAATCGGCGACGGGTGTGACGGCGCCGCCGCCGTCCGGGCCGGACCAGGGCTGGGCTGCCGCTGCGCCGAGCGCCCCCGAGACGAGGCATAGGCCACTCAGAACCGCACCGACCAACAAGCTGCGCATGCTCGATCCTCCTCGATCGAAGGACGCTAGCGAAGCGTGGCTATATCGGCATTGAACGGTGCCGTTGCCGCCCGTTCAGACTGGCGCGACCGTTCAGACGGCGATCCGTTCCTCGGCGTCGTGCGGCTCTCGCAGCACGTAGCCGCGGCCCCAGACGGTCTCGATGTAATTCTTGCCCTGGCTCGCATTGGCGAGCTTCTTCCGGAGCTTGCAGATGAAGACGTCGATGATCTTCAGCTCCGGCTCGTCCATGCCGCCATAGAGATGGTTCAGGAACATCTCCTTGGTCAGCGTCGTCCCCTTCCGCAGCGAGAGGAGTTCCAGCATCTGGTACTCCTTGCCGGTGAGATGGACGCGCGAGCCCGAGACCTCGACCGTCTTCGTGTCGAGATTCACGATGAGGTCGGCCGTCGTGATGACGGATTGGGCGTGGCCCTTCGAGCGCCGCACGATCGCATGGATGCGGGCGACCATCTCGTCCTTGTGGAAGGGCTTGGTCAGGTAATCGTCGGCCCCGAAACCGAGGCCCTTCACCTTGTCCTCGATCCCGGCCATGCCGGACAGGATCAGGATCGGCGTCTTGACCTTGGCGACCCGGAGATTGCGGAGCACCTCGTAGCCCGACATGTCGGGCAGGTTCAGGTCGAGCAGGATGATGTCGTAATCGTAGAGCTTGCCGAGATCGATGCCCTCTTCGCCGAGATCCGTCGTGTAGACGTTGAAGTTCTCGGACTTGAGCATCAGCTCGATGGAGCGTGCCGTAGCGCTGTCGTCTTCGACAAGGAGTACACGCATGTTAGTTCCCCAGCCTGGGCCCTAGGCATTTGGGCAAACAGAGCCGCCCGCTCGCCGCAATCCTTGCGGCAGGCGACATCCCCATTTCGATTCGCGACGTTGACGCTTGTTGGTTAACAAACCCTGATTCCTTGGCGCAAGGGTCATGAAACCGTTTACCGGGACTTGCGCCTGACACAGTGTCTTTCGGGTTTGCTGGTTGCGCGCCAAATGTCTCGTTTGAGGGGGGATTCGCGGCGCTCGGCACCCGGTCGGGGTGACGGCTTCGCCTTCGCCAATGTTAACGAGCCGGGTAAACAGAAGGTTACCGGAGCGGACAGGATGGGGATGTCGGGGCCGAGCCGGACGCGGATCGCGCAGGCGACCGCCGCCCTTGCGGAGATCGAGCCGCTGCGCATCTTCGGCCGTGTCGCGGCGGTGCGCGGGCTTCTGGTCGAGATCGCGGGACCGATCGCGGCCATGCAGGTCGGTGGCCAGGTCGACATCCGGATCGACGGCGGCGGCCGCGTCGCCTGCGAGATCATCGGCTTTTCGGGCGACCGTGCGCTCGCGATGCCGTTCGGCTCGCTCCAGGGCGTGCGCCGCGGCTGCGAGGCGCTGACCCGCGCGAGCGCTCCCGGCATCCGGCCCACCGCCGGCTGGCTCGGCCGCGTGGTCGATGCGCTCGGCCGCCCGGCGGACGGGCTCGGGCCGATGCCTGAGGGCGAGGTCTCCTATCCGTTCCGGGCCGATCCGCCCGCCGCCCATGCGCGGCGCCGCGTCGGCGAGCCGCTCGATCTCGGCATCCGGTCCATCAACACGTTCCTGACCACCTGCCGCGGGCAGCGGATGGGCATCTTCGCCGGGTCCGGGGTGGGCAAGTCGGTCCTCCTCTCGATGATGGCCCGCTATGCCGCCTCCGACGTCACCATCATCGGGCTCGTCGGCGAGCGCGGGCGCGAGGTGCAGGAATTCCTCCAGGACGATCTCGGGCCGGAGGGCCTCGCCCGCTCCGTGGTGGTGGTCGCGACCTCGGACGAGCCGGCGCTGATGCGCCGCAACGCAGCCTATCTCACGCTGACGCTGGCGGAGCATTTCCGGGATGCCGGGCTCTCGGTCCTCTGCCTGATGGATTCGGTGACCCGCTTCGCCATGGCCCAGCGCGACATCGGCCTCGCGGCCGGCGAACCGCCGACCGCCAAGGGCTACACGCCGACCGTGTTCAGCGAATTGCCCCGCCTTCTCGAGCGGGCCGGGCCGGGTCTCGGCGAGGGCGCGATCACCGGCCTCTTCACCGTGCTGGTCGAGGGAGACGACCACAACGAGCCGATCGCGGATGCGGTCCGGGGGATCCTCGATGGACACATCGTGATGACGCGCGAGATCGCCGAGCGCGGGCGGTATCCGGCGATCAACGTGCTCCGTTCGGTCTCCCGCACCATGCCGCGCTCCTGCGCCCCGGAATATTTCGAATCGGTCTCCCGGGCCCGGCGGCTGCTGGCCACCTATGCCGACATGGAGGAACTCATTCGTCTGGGCGCCTACCGGGCCGGGGCTTCCGCCGAAGTGGACGAGGCTGTGGCTTTGATGCCGCAGCTTGAGCGCTTCCTCGGTCAACGTAAGGAAGAGTCAACCTCCATTGCCGATGGTTACCGTCGCCTGGCCGAGATCCTGGCGACCCCGTAGCGGTCGCGTGGTCCTGGCCCGCGTGTGGAGTTGGGACCGATGAAGTCGCGCGATACGCTTATCCGCCTAAAGCGGTTTCAAGTGGACGAGAAACGCCGCCGCGTCGTGCAGATCGAGGCGATGGTGGCCGAGTTCGACCGCATGGCCGGCGATCTCGACCGCGAAATCGCCGCCGAGGAGCAGAAATCCGGCATCTCCGACCTCGGCCATTTCGCCTACCCGACCTACGCCAAGGCGGCCCGCACCCGCCGCGACAACCTCAAACGCTCCGCCGACGACCTGAAAACGCAGCTCTCCGACGCCCAGGCCGAACTCGGCGAGGCCTTCGAGGCGTTGAAGAAGGTCGAAATCCTGGAGACCCGCGAACGCACGGCCGAGCGCGTTGCCGATGCCGCCCGGGAGCAGGCGGCGATGGACCGGATCGGTCTCGCCCGGGCCATGCGGGCGTAGGAAGTCTCCAACCGCCCATCCTGGCGAAAGCCGGGATCCAGATGGGGGCTGCTGGGTACCGGCTTTCGCCGGTATGAGCGGCGGCGTAATCAGACGATCGGAAACAGAGGCGCGGCCTCGCGGCGCATATGCCCGGTGAGGCGGGGATCGTCCGCGATCTCGATCGCGCGGCGGAATGGCCGGAAACCGCATTTCAGGTAGAATTGCATCGCGGCCGGGTGGTCGAGCGTGCAGGTATGCAGCCAGAGCCGGCGGATGGGCCGTGCGAAGCTGCGCCGGATCGCCTCGTCCATCAGCGCCGGGCCGATGCCCTGGCCACAGGCCTCGGGCACGAGCCCGAAAAAGGAGAGCTCGCATTCGCCGGCATGGCGGCGATCGAGTTCGGCCAGGCCAATATCCTGTCCCTCCACTACGAGCGCCATCGCTTCCACAGCCGGATGTTCCAGAATCGCCCGCAAGCGATGGTCCGGCAGGATCGTGCGGCTGAACCAGAGCCAGGGCTCGCCGATGCGGGCGTAGAGCGCCCGGTAGCGGGCCAGATTGCCGGCGATTCGTTCGAGCCGGCCGACGAGCGGCCGGGCCGTCGAAGGGGTCGGCGCCGTCGTACGCATTTCGAGATAGGTCGCGACGGCCGCGATCTTTCCGGGCGGAAGCTCGATCAGGCCGTCCGAGGCGGGAGCCGGTTTGGGGGAAGGGCGGGCGAGCACGGATTCCTCAGCAGACTTTGGGGGGATGATTACGGCGGCGGACCTCACTTGACCACCCGGACTGTCGTCGGCCCGTCATGGCCCCGGTTGAGAACGGGCCTCATCGCGCTTACGTGAGCATCGGCCGGGGAGGCCGAAGGAGCGCATGATGCGGCGGGTCGTCGTCACCGGGATGGGCATCGTGTCGTCCATCGGCAACAACACGCAGGAGGTGCTGGCCTCCCTGCGCGACGGGCGTTCCGGCATCAGCCGCGCCGAGGATTACGTGACCCATGGCTTCCGCTGCCAGGTCCATGGCGCGCCGCAGCTGAATGCGGAGGAGCTCGTCGACCGGCGCGCCATGCGTTTCCACGCCGGCGGTACGGCCTGGAACCATGTCGCGATGGACCAGGCGATTCGGGAGGCCGGGCTCGAGCCCGGCGACATCTCGAACGAGCGCACCGGGATCATCATGGGCTCGGGCGGTCCCTCGACCAAGACGGTGGTCGAGGCGGCCGACATCGCCCGCAACAAGGGCGTGCGGCGGATCGGGCCTTTCGCGGTGCCGAAATCGATGTCGTCGACCGCGTCCGCAACCCTCGCGACCTGGTTCAAGATCAAGGGCGTGAACTATTCGATCTCGTCCGCCTGCGCGACGTCGAACCATTGCATCGGAAACGCCTACGAGACGATCCAGGTCGGCAAGCAGGACATTATCTTTGCGGGCGGCTGCGAGGAGCTCGACTGGTCGCTCTCGATGCTGTTCGACGCGATGGGCGCCATGTCGACGAAATACAACGATACCCCGGCTCGCGCCTCCCGTGCCTACGACAAGAACCGCGACGGCTTCGTCATCGCGGGCGGCGCCGGTGTCGTGGTGCTGGAGGAGCTGGAACACGCCCAGGCCCGCGGCGCCCATATCTACGCCGAGATCGCCGGCTACGGCGCGACCTCGGACGGCCACGACATGGTGGCCCCGTCCGGCGAGGGCGCGGTGCGCTGCATGCGGATGGCGCTCCAGGGCGTCGGCCCGAAGGTCGACTACATCAACCCGCACGCGACCTCGACGCCGGTCGGCGACGACAAGGAGATCGAGGCCATCCGCGAGGTCTTCGGTTCGGGGGATTCTTGCCCGCCGATCTCGGCCACGAAGTCGCTCACCGGCCATTCGCTCGGGGCGACGGGCGTGCAGGAGGCGATCTATTCGCTCCTGATGATGCGGAACGGCTTCATCTGCGAGAGCGCCCATATCGAGGAGATCGATCCGGCCTTCGCCGACATGCCGATCGTGAGGGCGCGCGTCGACGACGCGACCCTTGGCTGCGTGATGTCGAATTCCTTCGGCTTCGGCGGCACCAACGCCACCATCGTGATGAAGCATCCCGACGCCTGAGCCCCGTCTCGGGCATCCGTCCGCCCCCGTCTTTCGTCGTGCATGGACAGGGCGCGCGGGGCCGGGCTACATCGGCTGGAAGGGTTCTAGGCGGGAGCAGCGAGGCGACGTGGCGGGGCTGATGCAGGGCAAGCGCGGCCTCGTGATGGGCGTCGCGAACGATCATTCCATCGCGTGGGGGATCTCGAAGGTTCTGGCGCAGCATGGCGCGGAACTCGCCTTCACCTATCAGGGCGATGCCTTGGGCAAGCGCGTCGCGCCGCTCGCCAAGTCGGTCGACTCGGACATCGTGGTCCCGTGCGACGTCGAGGATCTGGCCTCGGTCGACCGCGTCTTCGCGGCGCTCGACGAGCGCTGGGACGGGCTCGACTTCGTGGTCCACGCCATCGCCTTCTCCGACAAGAACGAGCTGAAGGGCCGCTACGCCGACACCACGCGAGAGAACTTCGCCCGCACGATGATGATCTCGTGCTTCTCCTTCACGGAGATCGCGAAGCGTGCCGCCGCCCGGATGAAGACCGGCGGCGCGATGATCACGCTGACCTATGGCGGGTCGATGCGGCTCATGCCGAACTACAACGTCATGGGCGTCGCCAAGGCCGCGCTCGAGGCCTCGGTTCGCTATCTCGCCGGCGATTTCGGGCCGCAGGGGATCCGGGTGAACGCGATCTCGGCCGGTCCGGTCCGGACGCTCGCCGGGGCCGGCATCGCCGATGCGCGCTTCATGTATAACTACCAGCGAGCCAACGCGCCGCTGCGCCGCACGGTGACGACCGAGGAAATCGGAGGCTCCGCCCTCTACCTCCTGTCGGAGCTCTCGGGCGGCGTCACGGGCGAGATCCACTATGTGGATTCCGGCTACAGCATCATCTCGATGCCCCGGCCCGACGTCTTGAAGGTGCAGGAAGCCGCCGGCGCGACCGAGGTGTAGCCCGTCCGCCAGAAAGGGTGCGCTGCTTCGAGGCTCGCCTCGGCTCGCACCTCAGCATCACGAGGAGAGTGGATTCCACCACGATCGTCATCCTGAGGTGCCCCGCGGAGCGGGGCCTCGAAGGACGCAAGCCGGTTCAACTCGGTGATCTCACCCGCCGGCCAGGAACCGCAACACCTCCTGGTTGAACCGCGCCTCCGCGTCGAGATGGACCATGTGGCCGGCCTCCTCGTAGATCGTGGCGCGGGCATTCTTCATGCGGGCCGCGAGGTCCCCCGCGAGCTTCGCGTTCTGGCCCATCCTCGCGCGCAGCGGCTCGGGGGCGAGCGGACGCCCTGGCGCGTTGTTGTCGCGGGCTCCCATGACGAACAGGACCGGGGTCTCGATCAGCGGGATCTCGTGCGCGACGGGTTCGCGGTAGATCGCCTGGTAGGATCCGGCGAAGGAGCGGAGCCAGCGCTCGTATTCGCCCGAATCCCTGATGCGTTCGCGGAGCTCGACATAGGGCTCGACCTGGGCCGGGTCGGACAGCCGGTAATTGCTGAGGAGCTGGCGCCGGTACCCGTCGGCGGTCAGCGCGCGCTCCTGCTCCACCAGGTGCTCGGTCTCGACCGGGGGCACGTAGAATCGGTAATCCTCGAGACCGATCGGCGCCTGCAGCACGAGCCGGCCGGCTTTGGCCGGATAGCTGCGCGTGAAGCGCACGCCCAGCATCCCGCCCATCGAATGCGCCACCACGTCGGCCGACGCGATGCCGAGCCGATCGAGCAGGGCCGCGGTGTTCCGGGCCATGTCGTCGAAGGTGACATGCGTGCCGGGCTTCGCGGATTTCCCGAAGCCGAGCTGGTCCGGGATCACGACCCGGTAGCCGGCGCCGGACAGGGCCTTCGCGACCGGCTCCCAATAGCTCGCCGGGAAGTTCCTGCCGTGCAGGAGGAGGACGCTGCGGCCGTTCGCCGGTCCCGTCGGGGCCACGTCCATATAGGCCATCCGCAGGCTCTCGCCGCCATGGGTGACGGGCAGGTAGGCCACCGGGTGGGGATAGCGGAACCCTTCCAGCGCGATGCCGATCGGCTCGGGCGCGGTGGTCTGGGCCGGCGCGGGTCCGGCCGCGAGCGCGACAACGGCGAGGATGGCAAGGCGGGACAGGGGCATGGGTGCTGCTCTCTGGGCTTCGGTTCGGACGATATGGGGTGGCTCCGCGCCTTTCCCTCCCCTCCGGGGAGGGAGAGGCTGGCCATGCCGAGTGCGATAGCCTCGCGGAAGGCTAAGCGAAGCGCAGAGGCCTGATCCTTACCGACGCTTGCCTTACCGACCCCCGGCCCGTAGAGGCCGCGCCACAGGTGGCGGACAGGAAACATGGCGGATTTCAAGGAGCTGGTCTTCTCGGGCGTACAGCCCACCGGCAACCTGCATCTCGGCAATTATCTCGGCGCGATCCGGCGCTTCGTGCAGCTGCAGGAGAGCCGCGACTGCATCTATTGCGTCGTCGACCTGCACGCGATCACGGCGACCCTGCACCAGCCCGACCTCCGCGCCCAGACGCGCGAGGTCACGGCCGCCTTCCTGGCCGCCGGGATCGATCCCAAACGCCACATCGTCTTCAACCAGAGCCAGGTGCCGCAGCATGCGGAGCTTGCCTGGATCTTCAACTGCGTCGCCCGGATCGGCTGGCTGAACCGGATGACCCAGTTCAAGGAGAAGGCCGGCAAGGATCGCGAGAACGCGTCGGTCGGGCTCTACGACTATCCCTGCCTGATGGCGTCCGACATCCTCGTCTACCGCGCGACGCATGTGCCGGTCGGCGAGGACCAGAAGCAGCATCTCGAGCTGACCCGCGACATCGCCCAGAAGTTCAACAACGATTTCGCGGCCGAGATCGCGGAGCGCGGCTTCGGCGACGCCTTCTTCCCCTTGACCGAGCCCCTGATCGGCGGCCCCGCGGCGCGCGTGATGTCGCTCCGGGACGGCACGAAGAAGATGTCGAAATCGGACGCCTCGGACAATTCGCGCATCAACCTCACGGACGACGCCGAGGCGATCGCCCAGAAGATCCGCAAGGCCAAGACCGACGCCGAGCCGCTTCCCTCGGAGGAGGCCGGGCTCGCCAAACGCCCCGAGGCCGAGAACCTCGTCGGGATCTATGCCGGTCTCGCGGACACGGCCCGGGCCGACGTGCTCGCCGAATTCGGGAACGCGCAATTCTCGCGCTTCAAGTCGGCGCTGGTCGATCTCGCCGTCGCGAAGCTCGGGCCCATCGGCCAGGAGATGAGCCGGCTCATGGCCGATCCCGGCCATATCGACGCGGTCCTCGGCGACGGCGCCGAGCGCGCGGGCGCGATCGCCGAGCGCACCATGGCGGAGGTCAAGGACGTGGTGGGGCTGATCCGGCGCTGACAAAATCCGTCATCACGAGGAGCGCGAGCGACGAAGCAAGCCAGGCGCTGTCCGCGCGCCGGCCCTGGATTGCTTCGCTGCGCTCGCAATGACGGGTGGCGGGTGACGCCCGCCTGCCCTCATGCTAAGCGCCGCCTCCTCTCGCGAGCGATGCCGTGACCTCCCCCCATCTTCCCGCCGATCCCGTGACCGCAGCGCCCGGTTCGCCCCTTCGCGGGCGCGTCCGGATGCCGGGCGACAAGTCGATTTCGCATCGCGCGCTCATCATCGCCTGCCTGTCGATCGGCGAGACCCGGGTCGAGAATTTGCTCGAGGGCGAGGACGTGATCCGCACGGCCGCCGCCGTGCGGGCCTTCGGCGGCGACGCACGGCGCGAGGGCGATGGGCGCTGGCGCGTCACCGGCATCGGCATCGGCGGCCTCGCCCAGCCCGAGGGGCCGCTCGATTTCGGCAATGCCGGCACCGGCTCGCGACTGATGATGGGCGTCGCGGGCTCGCACCCGATCACCACCACCTTCGACGGCGATGCGTCGCTCCGCAGCCGGCCGATGCGCCGCATCCTCGACCCGCTCGTCCGGATGGGCACGATCGTCGAGCGCGAGAGCGAAGGCGGCCGCGTGCCGCTGACCCTGCGGGGGCCGGCCGAGACGATCCCGATCACCTACGAGACCCCGGCGCCGTCTGCCCAGATCAAGTCGGCCGCGCTGCTCGCCGGGCTGAACTCTCCCGGCCTCACGACCGTGATCGAGCGCGAGGCCACGCGCGACCATACCGAGCGCATGCTGGCCCATGCTGGGGCGGAGATCTCTGTCGAGCCTGCCGGCGAGGGCCGCCGCATCGCGCTCCGCGGCCAGCCGATCCTGCGCGCTGCCGACATCGTTGTCCCGGGCGACCCGTCCTCGGCCGCCTTCGCGCTCGTCGCCGCGCTCGTCGTGCCGGGATCCGAGATCGTCATCGTCGACGTGATGACGAACCCCCTCCGGACCGGGCTCCTCAAGACCCTGCTCGAGATGGGCGCCGATATCCGGCTCGAGAACCGGCGCGACCTCGGTGGCGAGGGGATCGCCGACCTGCATGTCACGGCGGGTCCCCTCGGCGGCGTGGATGTCCCGGCCGCCCGCGCGCCGACGATGATCGACGAGTATCCGATCCTCGCGGTCGCGGCAGCCTTTGCCCGCGGGACTACCCGAATGCGGGGTCTGGCCGAATTGCGGGTCAAGGAATCCGACCGTCTCGCGGCGGTCTGGGCCGGCCTCGTGGCGAATGGAATCCGGGCCGAGATCGAGGGCGACGACCTTCTCGTTCACGGTGACGGCGGCCCGGTGCCGGGCGGTGGCACGGTCGAGACGCATCTCGACCATCGCATCGCCATGGCCTTCCTGGTGATGGGGCTTGGCGCCCGCGAGCCTGTGACCGTCGACGACGGCACGATGATCGCGACGAGCTTCCCGTCCTTTCTGCCGCTGATGCGGGGGCTCGGCGCCGGGTTCCGGACGTGAGCGCGACGGTGATCGCGATCGACGGCCCGGCCGCCTCCGGCAAGGGCACGCTCGCCCGCCGCCTCGCGGAGCATCTCGGCTGCCCGCATCTCGATACGGGCCTGCTCTACCGGGCCGTCGCCCGGGTGATGATGGACCGCGGCATCGCACTCTCCGATGCCGAAGCCGCGGCGTCCGTCGCCGCGTCCCTAGCGCCCGAACAGCTCGACGCCTCCCGCCTCCGCGGTGTGGAGATGGGCGAGGCCGCCTCGGTCGTGTCGGTGCACGAAGCCGTTCGGAACGCGCTTCTCGCCTGGCAGCGCCGCTTCGCGACGCAGCCCGGCGGGGCGGTGCTCGATGGGCGCGACATCGGAACCGTGGTCTGCCCCGAGGCCGACGTGAAGCTCTACGTCACGGCCTCGGCCGAGGAGCGGGCGCGCCGCCGCTTCCGGGAGGTCTCGGCCACTGGCGAGACCACGACCTTCGAGGCGGTCCTGGCCGACATCCTCCGGCGCGACGCCCGCGACGCCGACCGGGCTGCCGCGCCGATGCGGGCCGCGCCCGATGCGCGCCACCTCGACACGACCGCGCTCGACGCGGATGCGGCCTTCGCGAAGGCGCTCGAGATCGTGGAATCCGCCCGATCCTAGGCCCGTCCGGCCCGGGCGCCGGCCGACTTGCACGTTTCTCGCATACTGCCATGCTGACCCGCCTGGTTCGATCCGGGTCGAGGAGGTGGATATGCGGTTGTCCCGTATCCGTCGCATCATGCTGGCGGCCATCGTCCTCCTTGGTTGGGCTCAGAGCCCCGTGGCGCGAGCCGAAACCGAGGTCGATCTCGCACTCGTGATCGCGGTCGACATCTCCTTCTCGATGGATCCGGAAGAGCAGGCGCTGCAGCGCGAAGGCTTCATCCAGGCCTTCCGCTCCCCTGCCGTCCACGACGCCATCCGCCGCGGCATGATCGGACGGATCGGCGTGACGTACGTGGAATGGGCCGGCGCCTCGGACCAGCGCGTGGTCCTGCCCTGGGCCATCGTCGACGGCCCGGACAGCGCGGCAGCCTTCGCGGCGGAACTCAGTCTCAAGCCGACCCGCCGGGCCTCGCGGACCTCGATCTCGGGCGCGATCGATTTCGCGAGGCAGCAACTGGCGCAGAGCGACCTCGCGCCGACCCGCAAGGTCATCGACGTGTCCGGGGATGGTCCGAACAACCAGGGCCGCGCCGTCACGCTGGCCCGGGACGAGGCCATCGAGAGCGGCATCACGATCAACGGCCTGCCCGTGATGGTGAAGGACCCGGGCTATTTCGATATCACGGATCTCGACCTCTACTTTCGCGAGTGCGTGATCGGCGGCCCCGGAGCCTTCATGGTTCCGGTGCGGAGCCGCGAGCAATTCGTCGAAGCCGTGAAGACGAAGATCATCATGGAGGTGGCGGCCCGGCCCGTGCCGGGTCGGGCCGCGGAGCGCGACGGCGCCGGCCTCGTCATCCCGGCCCAGGCCCCGGGACGCAGCCCGAATTGCTATGCGGGCGAGTCGCAATGGCGCGACCGCATGGGGAACTGACGCGGGCTCGCCTCACGAATTGACCCCCCGGCGGACACATCCTATCTGCCCGCCATGGCCATTCGGACGCTCGTGACCCTGCCGGATTCGAAGCTCCGGCTCGTCTCCGAGCCGGTCGGACCCGTGACCGACGAGGTCCGGACGCTGGCTACCGACATGCTCGAGACGATGTATGACGCGCCCGGGATCGGCCTCGCCGCCATCCAGGTCGGCGTGCCGAAGCGGCTCGTCGTGGTCGACCTCGCCAAGAAGGACGAGGAACGCCGCCCGTTGGTGCTGCTCGATCCCGAGGTCACCTGGACCTCGGACGAGACCCGCATCCACGAGGAGGGCTGCCTCTCGATCCCGGATTACTACGAGGAGGTCGAGCGGGCCGACCGGATCCGCTACCGCTACCGCACCCTCGAAGGCGAGATGGTGGAGGCCGAGACGGACGGCATCCTGGCCACCTGCCTCCAGCACGAGATCGATCACCTGAACGGGGTGATGTTCATCGACTACCTGTCGCGGCTGAAACGCTCGCGCGTGATCAAGAAATTCGAAAAGGCGGCGAGGCGCGAAGCTGAGGACGCATGACCTTGCGGGTCGCCTTCATGGGGACGCCGGATTTCGCCGTCCCGACCCTGGAGGCGATCGCGGAGGCTGGGCACGACATCGTCTCCGTCTATACCAAGGCGCCGACCGCATCGGGCCGCGGGCTCCGGCAGCGCCGGACCCCCGTCCACGAAGCGGCCGACCGGCGCGCCCTTCCCGTGCAGGTGCCCCGGACCTTCCGCGGCCCGGAGGAGGAGGCCCGCCTGCGGGCGCTCGCCCCGGACATCGCGGTCGTGGTGGCCTACGGCCTTCTTCTCCCAGCCTCGATCCTGACCGGGCCTCGGCATGGCTGCCTCAACCTTCACGCCTCGCTCCTGCCGCGCTGGCGCGGCGCGGCGCCGATCCACCGGGCCGTGATGGCCGGCGACCGGGAAACCGGGATCGGCGTGATGCGGATGGAAGAAGGGCTCGATACCGGGCCGGTCGCGCTCGAGGCGCGGTTGCCGATCGGTCCCGACGACACCACGGGAATGTTGCATGACCGCCTTGCCGCCGAGGGTGCACGGCTCGCCGTCGAGGCGCTGGCCGGGATCAAGGCCGGGACGCTGCGCTTCTCGCCCCAGGCCGATTCAGGCGTGGTCTATGCCCGCAAGATCACGAACGAGGAGGCCCGGCTCGACTGGGTGTGGCCAGCCTCGCGGGTCCACGACCATGTCCGGGGCCTCTCGCCCTGGCCGGGCGCCTTTTTCGAGGCGGATCTCGGCAGCGGGGTCGAGCGCATCAAGCTGCTCCGGATGGAGCGGACCGAGGGCAAGGGCCTGCCCGGAACGCTGCTGGAGGGCGGTGCCATCGCCTGCGGCGAGGGGGCTTTGCGACCCCTCCTCCTGCAACGGGCCGGGCGCGGGCCGGTCGAGGCTGAGGCGTTCTGGCGCGGCGCCCGGGTCGCGCCCGGGTCGCGCCTCGTCTGATGCCGCGCTATCGGCTCGTCGTCGAATATGACGGCACGCCCTTTTCCGGCTGGCAGCACCAGGAGAATGGCCCCTCGGTGCAGGCGGCGCTGGAGACCGCCATCGCGCGCTTCGCAGGCGAAACAGTCCGCGTCCATTGCGCCGGCCGCACCGATGCCGGGGTGCATGCCACCCATCAGGTCGTGCATCTCGATCTCGCCAAGGCGTGGCCGGCCGAGACGGTGAGGGATGCCACCAACGCCTATCTCAAGCCCGACCCGGTGGCCGTGGTCTCCGCCGAGACCGCGCCGGACGGGTTTCATGCCCGCTTCTCCGCGACCCGCCGTCATTATCGCTACGTGATCCTCAACCGCCGCGCCCAGCCGGCGTTGGCCCGCAAACGGGTCTGGCACGTGCCCTGGGCGCTGGACGCGGCCGTCATGCACGAGGCCGCGCAGCTCCTCGTCGGTCGGCATGATTTCACCACATTCCGGGCCTCGGAATGCCAGGCCGACAGCCCGGTCCGCACGTTGGACCGGCTGGATGTCGGACGCCACGGCGACGAGATCCGGATCGAGGCCGCGGCCCGCTCCTTCCTGCACAGCCAGGTTCGGTCGCTGGTCGGCACGCTGGCGATGGCCGGGTCGGGCCGCTGGCGCGTCGCCGACGTCGGGGCCGCGCTGGACGCCCGCGCCCGCGCCGCCTGCGGCCCGCTCGCGCCGCCTACGGGGCTATATCTCGTCGGCGTGGACTACGGCTGATCCGGCCTCAGGCGAGAGCCTGGACCAGCATGGTCGACCCGATCGAGAGCACGAGCCCCAGCACCGTCACGAAAGCGGCCAGCACCGCGCCGACCCCGAGCGTCACCCGGGTCGCGAACCATTGCACATGGAGCACGACGGCCGTGAAGGCGATCGTGACGAGGAGGGTGAGCGCCGGAGGCTCCCAACCCAGGACCAGGAGCGCGCCGGGCAGGGCCAGCGCATAGGACGCGAAGACCTGGAGCCAGTTCGTGACGATGACGAAGGGAACGTAACGGTGCCCGAGGCCGAGGCGACGCGCCATGAAGATCATGGCGACCGGGAGCGCCAGGAAGGCGAGCACATGGCCGCACGCCACCAGGAGCACGATGCCCATATCCCCGAACAGGGCGCCGCCCGGCAAGAGACGCTGATCGCGACGCGCGAGCGCGAGCTCGACCACATAGGCCGGCAGCGTCAGCGCGATTGCCGCGAAGGAGCGCTCGAAGGAGGGCAGGCTGATCTCGAACAGCCTGAGCCCGTCCGCACGCCAGTTCAGGAAGGCGGAGATGCCCCGGAAGGATCGGCTGAACTCGTCGGCACTGACCATGGCGGTCCCCGCTCGAACACGTGGCGCAGCCCGGGGCTTCCTCCGCGGACATCATCTTCGACTTTGGTCGTAGGTCAAAAGGCGGTATGCTCCGGCAACCCTGGGGCGGGCGCCGCGCCTCCTCAGCCGACCGGCGTGGACAAGCCAGGGCCGTTCTGCTACTCGCGGCTCCGGTTTCGAGGCGCTCCGAGTGTAGCGCCTGTTTCCGTTTCCGATTTCAGCGCTGTGGACCAGCGATCGAGGCAGACGAGGCAGACGCGTGCAGGTTCTTGTCCGGGACAACAATGTCGACCAGGCGCTTCGCGCCCTCAAGAAGAAGTTGCAGCGCGAGGGCGTCTTTCGCGAGATGAAGCTTCGCGGGCATTACGAGAAGCCGTCCGAGAAGAGGGTGCGTGAGAAGGCAGAGGCGGTCCGCCGCGCCCGCAAGCTCATCCGCAAGCGCATGCAGCGCGAGGGCCTCCTGCCGTCGAAGCCGAAGCCGGCCCCCCGCGTCGGCGGGCCGATGCGGTCCCCTCGGCCGGATGCGGCACCCGCGCCGGCGTCCCTGTCGGCGACTCCCAGGACCTGATGTCGCGGCTCGCCGGGCGGCAAGTTCAGCCTTTGGTAATCGCCAGAGCACACCTTCCGGCGCCGGACGGTTCGAGGCAGGAGCTGGATTGATGCGGTTTTGGCAAGGTCGAACAGGGGGCGCGGTCGCCGTCCTGATCGTGGCCGCGTCGCTCGCCGGTTGCGACTCCGCCGGTCGGGTCGCGGGCGCCGGGCCTCGTGTCGCGGTGCTCGAGGGCGAGGACAAGACCGGCTCGACGTCGGTCAACATCGAATCGCTGACCGAAGTCATCGGCCGCAACCCGAATGACGCCTCCGCCTACAACACGCGCGGCGCCGCCTATGCGCGGGCCGGCCGCTACGCCGACGCCATCGCCGACTTCAACAAGGCGATCCAGGTCGATCCGAACAACGCCGCCGCCTATACCAACCGGGCGCTCGCCTTCCGGCAGACGAATCGCAACGACGCGGCGCTGGCGGATTTCAGCCGCGCCATCCAGTCGGACGGGAATTACGGCCCGGCCTATGTCGGGCGTGCGAATCTCTACCGGGTGCAGGCGAATTACGACGCGGCCCTGTCCGATCTAGGCCAGGCGATCCGGCTGACGCCCGAATCCGCCGAAGCCCTGCATTCGCGCGGTCTCCTCTACCAGCGCATGGCCCGTCACCGCGAGGCCGTGATCGATTTCGACGCGGCGATCGACCGGAACGCCTTCGTGGCCGCCCCTTATGCCGGCCGCGGCCAGAGCCTTATCGCGCTCGGCCAGTTCGACAAGGCGGTCGAGGATTTCAACGCGGCCCTCAACATCAACAATCGCGACGCCGAATCCTGGGCCAATCGCGGCCTTGCCTTCGAGAAGCTCGGCAAGCGCCAGGAAGCGATGGAGAGCTACCAGCGCGCGACGGGCCTCGACACGGCCAATGCCACGGCCCGATCCGGGATCAGCCGCCTCGGCTGATCGGCCGGTTTTCGCCGGCTTCGAGGCCGCTCTCCACCTCGCCGAGAAAGCGGCCGACGGCCGCCATCCCGCCGCTTTCCAGCACGCCGACGTGATCGATCCCGGGCAGGCGCAGGAAGCGCTTCGGCTCACGGGCGGCCGCGAAGAGCCGGTCGGCGAGCGCGATCGGAATCACGCCGTCCTCTTCGCCATGCATGACGAGGAGAGGCGAACGGATCTCCGCGATCCGGTCGATGGACCGGAAGGTATCGCGCAGCAGCAGGCCGACCGGAACGAAGCGGAACAGCGGCTGCGCCACGTCGGCGATCGACGTGAAGGGGGCGTCGAGGATGATGCCGCCGACGGGCTTTTGCGAGGCGAGCCAGATCGCGAGTGCCGTGCCGAGCGATTCTCCGTGGAGGACGAGGCGTCTCGGCTCGTAGCCCGAGACGAAGCGGTAGGCCGCCATGGCGTCCTGCCGGAGACCGGCCTCGCTCGGCGAACCGGTGGATCCGGAATAACCCCGGTAGCTCACCATCAGGAGGCCGCGTCCACCCTCGGTGAGCAGCCGCGCGCGGTCGCGCCGGTTCCAGAGCGAGCCGCCATTGCCATGGAAATAGACGACGAGCGCCCGGCCGGGCCGCGGCGGTTTCCACCAGGCGACGAGCCGCTCGCCATCTTCCGTCGTGATCGCGACGTCCTCCATGTCGGCGAGGCCCGCGGCGGCGGCGCTGGTCCGCTCGGCATTGGCCGGAAACAGGAAGCGGCGCTGCCCCGCGAACAGGAGCGCCACGACGAAGAGGTAGGCGAGAGCCGCGACGATCGCGACGCCGAGAAGGATACGCATGTTGGTTGGGGTTCGAGACGGGAGATGCCTCACATACGGTCACCGCGCCCCGGAACAATGGTGCCGGTGCTCCGATTATTCGGGCGTCCCCGACCGACCGCATGCCAGCTCATGAAGCTCTTCAAATGCCCGTGCTGCGGGCAACTTCTCCATTTCGAGAACACGCGTTGCGAGAATTGCGGCCGCCGGCTCGGCTACGTGCCGGAGGCGTCGGTGCTGAGCGCCCTCGATCCGGTGGACGACGACGGGCGGGTCTGGCAGGCCCGGGCCGAGATCGGGGGGCGCTACCGCTTCTGCGCCAATGCCGAGCACCAGGTCTGCAACTGGCTCGTCCCGGAGGATCGGCCGGACATCTTCTGCGCGGCCTGCCGGCACAACCGGACGGTGCCGAATCTCGAAGGCTCCGATGCTGTCGCCAAGTGGCGCCGGATCGAATTCGCCAAGCACCGCCTGTTCTACACGCTGCTGCAGCTCGACCTGCCTCGCCCGGCGGTCGGCGAGAGCTCGGAGCCGCTCGTCTTCGACTTCCTGGCCGACACGGAGGCGGCGGCCGGACCCAAGGTGCTGACCGGCCACGACGAAGGCGTCATCACCATCGCGCTCGCGGAGGCGGACGATGCCGAGCGGGAGAAGCGCCGCGCCACCATGGGCGAACCCTACCGGACGCTGCTCGGGCATTTCCGGCACGAGGTCGGGCATTTCTACTGGGACGTGCTGGTGCGCGACGGCGGACAGCTCTCCGAATGCCGCGCCCTGTTCGGCGACGACGAGGAAGATTATCAGGCCGCCCTGAAGCGACATTACGAACAGGGCGCGCCGCCCGATTGGCAGGAGCGTTTCGTCTCGGCCTATGCCACCACCCATGCCTGGGAGGATTTCGCCGAGACCTGGGCGCATTACCTGCACATCATCGATTCGCTCGAGATGGCGCGCGCCTTCGGAATCAGAGTCGAACCCCGGATCGATAACAGCGCCGACCTCGCGGCCGCGGCCGATCTCGACGTCTACGGCGAGCCCGACATCTACCGCATCGTCCAGCGCTGGATCCCGATCGCCTTCGCGCTGAACTCGGTCAACCGCTGCATGGGCCAGAACGACGTCTATCCCTTCGTCCTCTCGCCCGCCGCGATCGACAAGCTTGGCTTCATGCACCACCTTGTGCGGCGCGGCCGGGAGCGGCCGGAGAGGTAGCCCGCGGGTCGACGTCACGCCGCACGAGCAGGGGGAGGAGGCGATCGCACACGGCACGGCCCTGCCGGCTGCGTCCCCGGCGGAGGCGCCGCTTCGACCCGACCCCGTCCTGGCGATCGCCGTCATCGGACACCAGGGCTTCGGTCCCGAAGGAGAGGACGCGGAACGGCTCGCCCGCGAGGCTCGCCAGGTCTTCGCGGCCCTGGATGCGGACACCGCCCGAATCGCGGCCGAAAACGCGGCGCTGTACGGCCCGTCCCCGCCGCGGCTCCGTGTCGTCACGGGACTGCGGGACGGCGCGGACCTCGTCATCGCGGCCGCGGCCCTAGAGGCTGGCCTCGAAATCCGTGCCGTCCTGCCCGGGCCGCCCGCGCTCTGCCGGGCGGCGCTCGCGAGCGACGCTGCCCGGCGCCTCTTCGACGAGATCCTGGCGGCGGCGCCCGAACCCTTCTTCCTCTGCGGCGACCCTGCGCAGCCGGCCGACCGGGCCCGGGCGGGAGCGTCGCTCATCGACAGGGCGGATCTCCTTCTTGCCTTCTGGAACAGGAAAGCCGGCTGGAGCCGGGCCGGCACCGCGTCCCTCGTACAGGAGGCGGTCGACCGCCGCCTCCCGGTCCTGGTGCTGCCGCAGCGCCCGGGCGACGCCGTCACCGTGATCGACGACCCGGACGAATTGTTGCTGCCGGCGCATGCCGCCGATCTTCCCCACGTTTCCTTCGCCCTCAATCGCGACCGGGTGCTGGCCCGCGCCTTCGCGCCGCCGGCGAGCGCCTACGAGAAACGGGCGCTGGCGGAATACCTGGTCGAGCCGCTTCGGCCGCAATCGCACCGGTTCGAATACCGCCTTTTTCTCGCCCTCGCACGACGCCGCGCTCCAGGCAGCCTCGGCCTCCCGCAATCGGAGGAATGGGCGCGCGCCCGCGCCGTCGCCGCGCTCGTGTCGCCAAGAGCGGCCGGCGCCGTCGATCGCATGCGGCTCCTGCAGGCGCGGCAGGAGGAGTTGGCCGCCTTCTACGGGCATCGGGTCAGGTCCGGCATCGTGCTCCGCTATGTGCTGGCGGGGCTGGGCAGTTTCCTGGTCGCGATCTTCGCGCTCCTGAAGCCGGAATTCGGGCTCGCCTGGCTCGTCGTCCAGGCCGTGATCACGGCCGTGACGATCGGCGAGACGACCTATGCGCTCCTCCGGCGGTGGGACGAACGCTGGCTCGATTACCGCTCGCTCGCCGAACGTCTGCGCTGCGACCGTTTCCTCCAGCCGATCGGCATCGCGACGGTCCGGCTCGACGCGCAAACGAGTGCGGAGGACCCGGCCTGGATGCGCTGGTATCACCGCCGGACCCTGCGCAGCTGCTGGGTCGGCGGCGAGATCGGTCCGGCCGCGGCCGAGGCTGCCTGGACTCACCTCGCCGGGACCGAGATCGAAGGCCAGATCCGCTACCATGAGGCAGCGGGCCTGCGATTCGAGGATCTGGAGCGTCGGCTGCTATGGATCGGCACCGGCGCCGTCCTTTGTACGCTCGCGGCCTCCATCGTCCTGATCGCCGTCGAGCAGGCGGCGCTTGAAGGCTTCTCTCTCCTGGCGCCGATCAAGATCGCACTGGTCACCCTGCCGGCCGTCTTCCTGGCCGCGCGCGGGCTGCGGGCGGAAGCCGGGCTCGAACTCGCCGCGTCACGGTCCCGACAAGCCCTGAACGCCTTGCGGGAGGTCCGACGCCGCATGGAGGCAGCGCCCGCCAGCTTCGACCGGCTCGACCAGGCCTCGCGGGCGGCGGCCGCCGCCATGATCCTCGACACCATGGATTGGCGGATCGGCGTCCAGCGCTCGCGCTCGCCCTACCGGCCTGGTGAGGCCGGGGGCGGCGGGGAGAAGCCGTAGGGCGCGCGCGGCCTCAGACCCGCCGGATGTTGGTGAAGATCGGGATCCCGGTCAGCACGCCGTCCAGGTCGCTGCGCCAGGCGCTCGGCTGGAAATACTGTCCGCATGGGAGGTAGGCGCCGACCTCGAAGGCGCGGGCCTGGATCCTGGCCGCGAGCGCCTGCTGGCCGGCGAGGTCCGGCGCCTCGAACCAGGCGGTCCGGAGCGCCTCGATCGGCTCGTCCGTAAGCCAGCTCGGCGGGCCCCTGCGGCCGATTCCGCGGATGACTTGGTGGTAGGCCGGGGTGAGATGGTCGAGGCCGCCCGAGAAGACGCCGTACATGCTCCAGCCACCCTCGGCGATCGGCTTCGCGTTGAGGATGCGCTGGTTCACCGTGCCCCAATCGGTCGCCACGTAATCGAGATTCATGCCGAGCTTGCGGCAGAGGTCGCCCATCACCTCGCAGATGGCGTTGATGCGCGGCACGTCGGTGCCCGTGAGAAGCACGATCTTCTCGCCCCGGTAGCCTGCCGCTTCGAGCGCGCGCCGCGATTTCGCGAGGTCGCGCGGTCCGGTCAGGAGTTCCATCCCGGCCCCGCTCGCCATCGGACCGCCGGGCGTGAAGGTGCCGGCAGGGCCGCGGCGGATCGACGGGTCGGTGCCGGCCACCGCGTCCATCATCTCGGTCTGGTCGAGGGCGCCCAGGAGCGCGTTGCAGATGCGCGGATTGTCGAAGGGCGCGACCAGGTGGTTCAGGCGGATTTGGGCGATCAGGCCCGCCGGCTCGACGAGCCCCACCTTGACGCCACGGGCGCGGGCGAGTTGCGGCACGAGATCGACATTCGGCTGCTCCCACCAATCCATCTCGCCGTTTCGGAGCGCGCCGGCCGCCGAGGCGGCGTCCGGCACCGTGTGCCATTCGACCCGGTCGAAATGCGCGACCCGCGGTCCGGCCGTGAAGCTCGCGACACCCTCGGTCCGGGGCCGGTAACGGTCGAACTTGCGGTAGACGGCGAGCGATCCCGGCACCCTCTCGTCCGGCACGAAGCGGAAAGGCCCGCTGCCCACGGTCTCGGACACGGCCTTGAAGGCGTCCGTCGAGGCGAGCCGCCCCGGCATGATCACGGGCACGTAGGAGGTGGGCTTGGCGAGCGCGTCCGGCAGGAGCGGGAAGGGCCGCTTCAGCCGGAACTGGATCAAGCTGTCGGACGGGGCCGAGATCTCGTCCACCACCGCGAAGAGCGCGCTCCCGAAGCTGTCGCGCTGGCCCCAGCGCTTCAGGCTCGCGACCGCGTCGCGGGCGAGGACGGGCGTGCCGTCGTGAAAGAGGAGGCCGTCCCGCAGCGTGATGCGCCAGAGCCGGCCGTCATCCTCGACGGTGTGGCCGGAGACCATCTGGGGCTGGGCGCGGTACTGGTCGTCGATGCCGTAGAGCGTGTCGTAGACGAGGAGCGAATGGGTGCGGGTAACGTAGTTCGTGGTGATGATCGGATCGAGCAAAGCCAGATCCGCATACGGCATGAACTTGAGCGTGGTGGCGGAGGCTGCCCGCGCCAGCGACGGCGCCGCGATCGCGGCCGCACCGAATGCCAGTAGATCACGCCGTCTCATGTCGGGCCTCGCTTGGGTTCGGCGAGGACCCGGCAAGTTCGATGCCAGGGCGGCTACAGCATCTCGAGTGCCACCTTTCGGCGGGGCGCAGGATAGGCCCGGTCGATCTCGGTGAGGTCGTCGTCGGTGAGCGCGAGGTCGAGGGCGCGGCCATTCTCCTCCACATGGGCGCGTGTGCCGGCCTTCGGGATCGCGATCACGTCGGGGCGGCGAAGCACCCAGGCGAGCGCCACGGCGGCCGGGCTCGTGTCGTGGCGCCGGGCGATCCCCGCCAGCGCCTTGGCCTTGGCGAGGCGCCCCTGTTCGACCGGGCTGTAGGCCATGGCCGGAATGCCCTGGGCCGACATCCAGGGCAGGAGGTCGTGTTCCGGGCCGCGGCGGCCCGCATTGTAGAGGATCTGGTTCGTGGCGCAGGCGCTGCCGCCGGCCTCCACCAGCTCCTCCATGTCGTCGAGGTCGAGATTGCTGACGCCCCAATGGCGGATCTTGCCGGCCTCGCGCAGCCGCTCCATCGCCTTGACGGTCTCGGCGAGCGGCACCGAGCCGCGCCAATGCAGGAGGTAGAGGTCGATCCGGTCGGTGCGGAGCCGGGCGAGGCTGCGCTCGCAGGCTTTCGGCAGGGCGGTCCGGCCGGCATTCTGCGGATAGGCCTTCGAGACCAGGAAGGTTTGGTCGCGGATTCCCGCCAGCGCCTCGCCGACGAGCGTCTCGGTCGCGCCCTCGCCATACATCTCGGCCGTGTCGACGAGGGTGAGGCCGAGCTCGATCCCGCGCCGGAGCGCCGCGATCTCCTCCGCCCGGCGCCCCGCCTCCTCGCCCATCCGCCAGGTGCCCTGGCCGAGCGCGGCCACCGCCTCGCCCGATGGCAGCCGCACCGTCCGGACCTCGTTCGCGCCGCCCATCTCGCCCTCCGTCGTCACGCCCCGAGAGAACGCGCGAATGGCCGGAGGTTCACCGGGCCCGCATCACGCCGGCCAGGCGGGCCAGGTCGTCCGGCGCGACTCGACGCGCCACGGCGGCCCCTCGCTGCTTGGCGGGCCGGTGAGCGGATACTCGGCCTCCACCACATAGGGACCGCCGCCGACCGAGTCGCGCGAGGAGTAGAGGACGAAGCGCTCCGCCGTGAAGGAGAGCCGCGGGAAGGGTCCGCCGCGGGCGATGAAGCCCGCCACGTCGCCGGCCCGGACGTTGCGCAGCCGTGCGAGCGTCACATGCGGGGTGAACTTGCGCCCCTCCGGCTCGATCCCGGCGCGGCGGACGAGCTTTTCCTGCTCGGCCTGAAGCCGGGCGAGTTCGGGCGTCGGCACGACCCGGGCGAAGAGCGAGCGCGGCTTGTCGCCCCCGAAGACCGAGAGCGCGTCGAAGCTCACGGTCACCGCGGAGCGGTGCCGCGACTCGCCCAGCAGGGCCGCGACGTCGCGAGCGGTCGCGTGGTCGACATCGCCGATGAAGCGGAGCGTGACGTGGTAATTCGCCGGGTCGATCCAGCGCGCGCCGGACACGCCGCCACGAAAGAGCGACAGCTGGTCGGCGATGTCGGGCGGGATCTCGAGGGCGGTGAAGAGACGCGGCATCGAGGGCTCCCGTGATTTGCACCGGTTGCCGAGTCTCGCGTTGCAAGGCCTGCGCCGCAAGCCGCCTCGTATGCTGTCAACAGGCGCGTCTCCGTCGAGGAGCGGGGTGAGTCCGTTTCACGCGGCCCGGCGCTCGGCCAGAAAGAACCCCATCCGGTCGAGTGCGCGCGCGATATTATCCGCCGAGGCGGCGTAGGAGACCCGGATGTAGCCCTCGCCGTGGATGCCGAAATCCGGGCCGCCGATCGTCGCGACCCCGGCCCCGTCCAGTAGCGCGGCCGCGAGGCGCTTCGCCTTCCAGCCCGTCTTCGAGACATTCGGGAAGGCGTAGAAGGCCCCCTTCGGCGTGATGCAGGATACGCCCGGCAGCCGGTTCAGCCCCTCGACCACGAGCGCGCGGCGCTGGTCGAAGGCCCGCATCATCTCGGCCGGGGCATCCTGGGGCCCGTTCAGGGCCGCCACCCCGGCCCATTGCGTCGGGGCGTTGACACACGAGAAGGAGTTCACGGCGAGCTTGCGGGCCATGTCGTAGAGCCGCGCCGGCCACACCGACCAACCGAGCCGCCAGCCGGTCATGGCGTAGGTCTTCGACGCGCCGTCGAGATAGATCAGGCGGTCGCGGATCTCCGGATAGGAGAGGAGCGAGACATGCTCCTCGCCGTCATAGGTCATGGTGCCGTAAATCTCGTCGGACATGATCGCGACGTCGGGATGGCGGGCGAGGCCGGCGACCAGCGTGTCGATCTCGCGTTTCGGGGTGACGCCGCCGGTCGGGTTCGCGGGCGAATTGATGATGACGAGGCGGGTCTTCGGCCCGATCAGGGCCAGCGTCTCCTCGGCCGAGAACGCAAAACCGTTCTCCTCGCGGATCGGGATCGGGACCGGCGTCGCGCCCGTATATTCGATCATCGAGCGGTAGATCGGGAAGCCGGGATCCGGATAGAGGATCTCGGCGCCGGGTTCGCCGAACATCAGGATGGCTGCGAACATCGTCACCTTCCCGCCTGGCACGACCATCACGTCGGCCGGAGACACCTCGACCTCGAAGCGGCGATGCAGGTCGCCCGCGACCGCCTCACGGAGGGGCAGGATGCCGGTCGCCGGCGTGTAGCCGTGGTGGCCGTCGCACAAGGCCTTGATGGCGGCTTCGACGATATGGGGCGGAGTCGGGAAATCCGGCTGGCCGATGCCGAGATTGATGATGTCGCGGCCCTGGGAGGCAAGCTCGGTCGCGCGGGCCAGAACCGCGAAGGCGTTCTCCTCGCCGATGCGGTCGAAATTCGTCACGGTATGGAGCATGGCGCGGCCTCCCTGTTTCGGCCCGTATGGCCGAAGCGGGAAGGCTTGAACAGGCGGCGCGAAGCCCCTGGCTAGGGCTAACAGAGAAGAACCGGCCGCCGTGGCGGCCGGCTCTCGTCGTTGGTCTAGCGGGACGTTCCGGCGAGGTCCGTCCGGGCCGTCCGGTTGCGCTCGTCCTCGACCTCGACCTCGGTGCGGCGCACCGTGTCGGACATGGTCTCGGTGCGCTGGTCGACATCCTTGCGGATCCCGATCTCCTCGACGACGCGGGCCTCCTTGGACACGACAGGCACCTCCCGATGCTCGGTCGCCTCGACGGTCCGGTCCTGGAACAGCGCGGAATCGGCGCCGGTCAGGGCCCGGTCCACCGGACGCCGGTCGACCGAGACACGCTCGTCCCGCAGGGTCACCTGCTCCTGAACGGGCGTCTCGACGACGCGCGAGTGGATCCGCACGCGGCCGCGGTTTTCCTCACGCTTGCCGACGTGGAGGCGCTCCTCGACCACCGGGATCGTCTCATCGTTTCCGTGCCCGACCGCCTGCGTGGACGCCGCGCCATATCCGGCCTGGGGGCGTGCGCGTGCGGCAACGCCGGGCGTCCGGTCGCCCATGACCGCGTCCTTGGCCTCGCGGCCTGCATGGCCGACCGCGTTCGCGGCCGATGCGAGGGCGCCACCGACGCCGCCGGTCTTGGGAGCCGGATTGTCGGTGCCGGAGGTGCCCGTCCAGCCTTCCTTGCGCCAGGCCGTCGTGCGCTCGTCGAGGTCGATCGTGCCGTGATCGTCGAGGATGTCGGCGACCTTCGCCGTCATGGTCTCCTCGGCCCGCACGGTGACGAGCGTGCCGCCGCGGCGAACCCCTTCCGCATAGGCATGGGCATCCGCCTCGTCGATGCCGGCATGGGTGAGCGAGCCGACGAGACCGCCGGTCGCGGCGCCGACGCCGGCCCCGACCAGCGTCGAGGCGAGCCAGCCCGCGGCGACGACCGGGCCGAGACCCGGAATCGCGAGAAGGCCGAGCCCTGCCAGCAGGCCGGCTCCGCCGCCCACGAGCGTCCCGAGCGAGGCGCCGGTGCCGGTGCCGGTATGGTCGCCGTCATGGTCCCCGGAATGGTATTGCTTGTGGGATTCGTCGTTCGACACGATGCTGATCTGGTCGTGCGGAACGCCCGCCGCCTCGAGACGCCGAACGGCCTCGGAGGCGTCGGAATATTTATCGAACATCGCCGTGATGGTGCTGGTCGTCATGGGATCCATCCTGATGGTAGTTGCAGTCGCTCCGACGTCGCGGAGCAGAAGAGGGAGGCGCGATCAGGCGCCGATATTGCCTTTGTAGTCGAAGCCGACCGTCACGCTCTTGCCGTCGCGCATCGCCTTGCCGCGCCAGATGCCCTGGTCGTCCTTCTTCAGTTCGGTCACGTTGGTGAAGCCCGCGGCTTCGAGCCGGGAACGCGCCTGGCCCTCGGTGAAGCTGTTCGAGCCGTTCTCTAGCGAGGTGAGCGGCACGATCGTGGCCTTGCCGGTCGCGTTGACGCTCGAGGGCGCGTTTCCACCCGGATTGGCGGCCGGGTTCGAGGAGCCCGTCGCCGTACCGGAGCTCGGACGCCCGGTATTGGCGCCGGGCGTCGCCGGGGCGGCGTTCTGCGCCACGCCGGCACCGGCGAAGGACATCAGCGCGAGGGCCGCGCCGCAGCTTAAAATAGTCTTTCTCATCTCACGTCTCCTTTGGGGTCAGGTTCAGATCCATTGCGAATGTTCGGCCTCGGTCGGCAGGCGGCCTTGCGGCGTCAGCGTGTCGACGACCTCCGGCAGCACGCCAGAGAGCTGCGACAGGAGATCGTTGCGGCCGAGCCCGGTCTGGCGCGTCAGCTCGTCGACCTCGCCCGGCTCGAAGAGGAGGTAGAGCTGGTCGGGAGAGACGGGCGTGTTCGGGCCATGTCCGACCCAGGATTGGGCCACCTTGCCGTGGCCGTTCCGGGTGAAGCGGTTCAGAAGCTCGCCGAGCCCGCCGGCCAGCGCCGCGCCGGTGAGGCCACGGCCCAGGATGCCGCCGAGACCGTCGCGGCTCGAGGAGAAAGCACCGGAGATGCCGTCGCTGCGGCCGCCCGAGAAGACCTCCTGCAGGACGCTGCCATGGC
Organism: uncultured Enterovirga sp.; assembly: GCF_964242715.1. Taxonomy (NCBI): domain Bacteria; kingdom Pseudomonadati; phylum Pseudomonadota; class Alphaproteobacteria; order Hyphomicrobiales; family Methylobacteriaceae; genus Enterovirga; species uncultured Enterovirga sp. The sequence continues at coordinate 52,992 of NZ_CAXTAZ010000017.1, read as the reverse complement.
CTCCGGCGCGGCCCTTCAGCCGTTTCGAGGCGAGAAGCGCAAGGAGCGCCATCGCGACCTGACCGCGGTTGCCAGAGGGGAGACCGCCAGGGCCGTCGCCCGGCGCTCCTCCAGTCTGGACCTCGCCCGCCCGGGAGGCCGCGCCGCCGCCGAGAACCTGGCCGAAGACCTGATGGAGGAGGCCCATCTCACGCTCCTTCGCTGCCCTGGACGGGAAGGCCGTCGCCAGCCGTCCGGTCGACCACGGCGCGCTGCTTGCGGAGCGTGACCGGCACCTCGACGGTCTCGGTTGTCGTGTCCCGCAGGATGTGCAGCTCCTCGCGCAGAAGGAGCCGCTTCTCGACGACCGCGATCTCTTCCAGCACCGGAACGATCGTGACGTTGCCCTCGGTGCGGATCGTCGGGGCCGCCTCGCCGGGTTCGAGCGTCCGGTTGACCGGCACCCGCATCACCTCGACCTCGTCCGTTCGAAGCGTCTCGCGAAGGTGCTCCTCCACGAGGTCGGTATGGGTGCTGACGCGGACGCGGTCGCTCTCGACCTGCCGCTTTTCGATGTGGGCCTCTTCCTCCACGATCGGCACGGTGGTCTGGCCGGCCCGCAGGGCGAGATCATCGTCGAGGGTTTGGCGCATAGCGCTGCGAGCTCCGCGCAAATCCTGGCTGCGGTTGTGCCGGGACTGAATTGCGGGCTGACAATGCGGGCTTGCGCCGGCGGTTCAGAGCCGGCCCGGACTATGATGGACTAGCCGGATTAGTGCATTTGCACTTGGGCAGACTTACTCATGGAGTCCCCGTTCGCGCGCCCAATTCACGGCGGACACACGACGGTTCACGCCGATCTTCTTGTAGAGGGCGGCCACATGATTGCGGACGGTGTTCGGTGCGAGGCCGAGATCCGAGCCGATCTGCTTGTCGGTCTCGCCGCGGCAGAGCCTGACGAGCACGTCCCGCTCGCGGCTCGTGAGCTGGTCAGCACCGGCGCTCCGCCGGCCCGACCTGGGCGGGTTCCGGAGGGCGGCGAGCTTCTCGATCACGCCGCGACTGAACCAGGACGTGTCCTGCATCACGGACTCGATCGCCGAGACGAGTTCGGTCTCCGAGCGCTTGCGCTCGGAGACGTCCTGCACGGCCCAAAGACAGCATCGCGCTCCGTCCATGGTCACCGTCTCGGCGGAGATCAGGCAGTCGAGCTCGGTTCCGTCGCTGGTTCGGAGCCGGCCCTCGAAATTGCGCACGCAGCCGAAACGCTCGAGCTCCTCCTCGAAACTCGCCCTGACGGCCGGGTCGACCCAAAGGTTCAGCGAGGTGGGATTGCGGCCGAGCACCTCCTCGGCCGTGTACCGGAAGGTCCGGGCGAAGGCGTCGTTGATGCGCAGGAACAGGAAGGCGTCGAGCCGGGCGAGCGCGGTCGGGACCGGGACGAGCTGGAAGGATTTGGCCAGCCATTCCTGGCTCTGTTGGAAGGCCTGCTCGGCCTTCCGCCGGTCTTCGAGGTCGGCGAAGGTGAACAGCATGGAGGGCTTGTCGCCCGGCAGGCTGATCGGCTGGCCCGCGACCATGACCCACTTCTCCGCGTCGGACGGAACGCGGAGGCAGGCCTCCATCCGGGGGATCGCACGGCCGGCGGAGAGCCGCGAGATGGCGAGATCGCGGCGCTCGGCCTCACGCAAGACGTCGATCTCGTAGATCGAGCGTCCCAGAACCTGGTCCCGCTCGTAGCCGGACAGGTGGAGGAAGCCCTCGTTCACCTTGACGATCTTGAAGTCCGACAGGCGGCAGACGAGCGCGGGTGCGGGATTGGCCCCGAAGGCGCGTTCGAACCGCTCCTCGGCGTCGTAGCGGTCCGTGGCGTCGTGGATCACGAGGGCCAGGCAATCCTGTCCGCCGTCCCGGTTGCGGATGACGAGGCTCCTGACCCGATGCACCCATTCCTGCTTCGGATTCGTCACCCGGACGACCGACACCGTGAGATCGTGGAAGGCTTCCCCCGCGATGACCCGGTCGAGGATGTCCTCCTCGAGATCCACGGCCCGGTGGTTGCGGTAGCGCAGGAGGTAGTTCTGTCGGAACCGCTCGATATCGGGGCCGAGTTCGCCGAGGCTACCGACGCCGTGCATCGCGAGGGCGGCCGGGTTCGCGTAGCTGATCGTCTGGTCGGGCTCGACCAGGATGATGCCTTCGCTAAGCCCGTCGATGATCTGGCGGAGATGCAGCCGGTTTGCCGCTTCGGTCATGGACGCTCTCGGACACATGCGCGGCCGAGCGACCGCTGTGAGGGCCAACGTCCGAGACGGCGGCCCGTTCGCGCAGTCCGACCCTGGCCGGGATGCTTCCGCAAGAGATTCGGGCCGCTGACCGAATGTTAAGGATGACGGTTCATGCTCTCAATCCAGCGCGGCCGCTTTCCCCCTGCTGCACCCGCGCCGACCGCTGAGGCTTCCGATGTTTGATCTACCCTTCGATGCCAGGCGAGTGGTCCAGGTCGGCGCCGGCCTGGCGCTCACGGCCCTCATCGGCTGGGGCAGCTTCGCGTATGTCGCGCTCTCCTCCAGCCAGCGCCTCAGCGCAGCACGGGCGGAGCGGGATGCGGTGGTTGCCGAGATGCAGCAGCTGCAACAGAAGGCGGGCCAGCTCGCCGACATGGACGCGAAACTCGCCTCCGCCCGCATCGACTATACCCGGGCCAATCAAGGCCTGTCTGACGTCCGGACCAGGATCACGGCCGCACAGCAGGAGCTTGCGGCCCTGAACAGCAAGAGGGCGGAGCGGAGCGCGGGCGAGAAGGTCTCCCAGACCGGCAGCATCCAGAAGCCCTCAGAACCCCCGAAACGCCCGACCACCCCTGCCGAGCCGCGCGCCCAAAAGCCCGAGCGGTAGTCGACATGCCGGGTGGGACGTCTGACATGCCCGACGACGATGTCCTGCCCGAGGACGGTTTAGGCGAGCAGCCCCATTCCGAGCCGCACCTTCCGGACCGGCGTGCGGTGGCCCGCCGCAGGCTGTCGATCGACATTTCGCCCGACCTGCATCGCCGCATCGTGACCATCTGCGCGACGCGGCGCGTGCCCGTGAACCAGGCCGTTCGCGAAGTCCTGGAACGCGCCTTTCCGGCCTGAATTCAGGCCGATGGCGCTCCGCCGGTGCGGAGCGCCCCTTCGGTCAGAAGCGGTCGTAGCGGCGGCCGCCGCCATAGCCGTAGCCCCGTCCGGAACCGCCCCGGTAATAGCCGCGATCCCGGCGGCGCGGCCCGACGCCTAGAAGATCGCGCACGATCCGGCCCGGACGGACACCCTCCCGGCGGCGCTCATAGCGGCGCTCGCGGTAGCCGTAGCCATATTGGGCGTTCTCGACCAAGGCCGACGCGGCCGGGAGATTGGCGCTGACGGGAGCGGCGGAGGCCGGTGCGGACGAGAGGGCGAGCCCCCCGACCAGCAGGCTGGCCGCGAAAGTGATAGTCTTGAACACGAGCGTTCTCCCGATGATCCAAATGGTTTTGGACGGACGACACTCAACACCGGATCCGTGATTCAGTTCAGGCTGGATATTTGGTAACCTGAATCTCTAGCTGTGACCGTCCTTCGTCTGGGCTGCAGCGCGCCCCGAACGACTTGCGATGCTTCGCCGATGTGAGTGGGGAGCGGCCTCGTTCGCGGCGGCTCGGCGCATCCCGGATGCCCGCGCGAGCAGGACGGCAGAGAACCGGACCTCGCCGTTCTCAGGACGACGGCGGCCGGCCGAGAATCCCGGGCTGGTCACATGGAACCGTTTCGCCCCTCGAGCGTCGAGTCGGCATGAAAAACTGGCTCGCAGCCGGCCTGACGGCCTTCCTCTCCACCGCGGCAACGGCCCAGCCTTGGACCGAAGCCGAAATGCAATCCCGCACGGCCGAGATCGCGACCCGCTACCTGGCTGTGTGGTCGTCGGATGCCTGGAACTCCGTCGAGGGCGTGCCGTATGTCTACGGCCCGCGCGTGCGCTTCTACGGCCAGGACTTCTCGCAAGCCGACCTCATGGCCGAGAAACGCCGGGCCATCCGGCAATGGCCGTCCCGCCGCTACGTCCACCGGCCGGGCACCCTACGGGTGCAATGCAACATGCCCCGCCAGCGTTGCGTCGCGTCCTCGACGACCGACTATTCTGTCTCGAACCCGGCGCGGGGCACGGCGAAGAGCGGCTCGGCCCTGTTCGATCTCGGCGTCAGCTTCGCGGGCCCGAAGCCCGTGATCCTGTTCGAGGGCGGCAGCATCGGGCGACGGCGGGTGTGAGTGGGGGCGTCACCTACCCGCAGCCCGCCACATCGCCTTCTCCTCACCGGGGCGGACTTGACCTCCCGGTCTTGACTGACCCTCGCGCTTCTGGCCGTCTTAGGGGTCGCGGTGACCGGTTCAGACAGTCGCGCAGCAAGCCGGCTCCGTCCCGTCTTAGAAGCCGGCGTTCCTCAGCAGAAACAGCTGACCGCTTGCCATGTAGATCGATGTGAACTGGCGAGCTATCGGGGTTTGCTGGAAGAGTTCGACGGCCAAGGCCGCGCCGGCCAAGGCTGGCGTGTGCCCCGTATCCTCCACGATGAGGATACCTCCCGGCACGATGAGCGGCGCCAGTCTGACGAGCCCGTGATACACACCTTCCAGGATGTCGACGTCGAGATTGGCTACGGCTATTTTGGTTATTTCCGGCGGCAGATCGTCCGTGATGATGTTGTTCTTCTGAACGATCACGGGTCGGCCGAGTCCAGGAAGATCGAACGACTGCAATCTCTCCGCAACGACGCTTTGACCATGCGTCACGTGCGATCCGAACCACAGCGCATCACTGCTCGATTTTGCTTCCTCGTAGTTGAATCCATCGAAGACGTCGAAGAAGTAGCTCGGACGGTAGATGCCGAGTTCCTGCATGTACCGCAAGGCGACACACCCGCTGCTTCCCTGAAACAACCGACCTCCACAAACGCACCTGGCAAATACCGCGTAATGCGAAGCGCCTGACAGATGTTCTCGAAATCACCGTATCCGAAATCGAATTTGGCGAAACCTGCTTCTGTCTGCCGAAGATACTCGCCGTCGATCACGCGCCGTGTCGCAATGTCCTTGTGTGCGTATCGGGCTGGTCTCAATTCGATGACCGAGATGAATTTGATACCTCGTTCGACCAGCGCCCGCACGAATGGCAGTCCCAGATCGTCCTGGTCGACCGCGTAGATGACGTAGTATCCAGCAAGATCGGCATTGAGGCCCTGCGCGAATCTCACATCGATGATGCTGGTATCGCCGGCTTCTGGAATATCGAGATCGGTGATGACCGCGATCTTCGATTGCCCACTTGCGCGCTGCGCATCTATCGTTTGGAGGACAAGGTCAACGCTGATTCGATGTTCGACGAGCATTTCGAAGCCTGCAACCAAGTAGGATGGCACGCCGGTTAGCACGGCTGCCCTCGGTACAACAAACCCGGTCGGTTCGATGCCAGCGGCTCTGGCCCAATGCGGCTCGGGGCGCGGTCAAGGGGACGTCCGGGGCGGCCGTGCGGCCGGGAAAGCTGGTGCTGCCACAGAGGATTGAACTCTGGACCTCTCCCTTACCAAGGGAGTGCTCTACCACTGAGCTACGGCAGCAAGGCCCGGCCGGGCAGACGGCTGAATAGAGGAAGGGTCGGGGCTTCGCAACCTCGTCGGCCGGCGCTTGCAGTCTCCGCCTCTCTGTTGCGCGGTTGCGCTAGTCCGGCTCCGACGCGGCCGCTATATTGCCTGATTCGCCGGGACCTCGACGGTCCGGGGTTGGATTGGGGCGATGACGGCCGCGGATGACCAACGCCGGGCGCGGTTGAAGGCTGCCCTGCGGGAAAATTTGAAACGGCGCAGGAGCCAGGCCGCGGCTTTGCGCCAGGGGCCCGGCCCGGCAGCTCCGGCTGACGAGCGAGAGGCGGAACCCGGCGAAGGCCGGCCCGAGACCCCTCCGGACGGGACCTAGCGCCAGGTATTCCCGTCGTCGGAGGCTCCCCGACAGACCACATCAAGGATCGAGGACAGATGGACAGGATCAGGATCACGGGAGGGGCTCCGCTCCAGGGCACGATCCCGATCTCGGGTGCCAAGAACGCGGCGCTTCCCTTGATGATCGCCACGATGCTGACCGGCGACACGGTCGAACTCCGCAGCGTGCCCCGGCTTGCCGATGTCGGCCTTCTCCTGCGGATCCTCGGCAATCACGGCGTCGACCATACCGTGACCGGCAAGCGTCCGGGCCAGACCTCGGAGACCGGCCAGACGATCCGGCTCGATGCCTCCTCCATCATCGACACCAGCGCTCCCTACGAGCTCGTCTCGCGGATGCGGGCGAGCTTCTGGGTCATCGCGCCCCTGATCGCCCGGTTCGGCGAGGCCTGCGTCTCGATGCCGGGCGGCTGCGCGATCGGTACCCGGCCGGTCGACCTCCTGCTGATGGCGCTGGAACGCCTCGGCGTCACCATCGGGATCGACGGCGGCAACGTCCTGGCCAAGGCCCCGAAGGGGCTCCGCGGCGCCGACATCGAATTCCCGAAGGTGACGGTCAGCGGCACCCATGTCGCGCTGATGGCCGCGACCTTGGCCGACGGCCGCACCACGATCGAGAACGCGGCCCGCGAACCCGAGGTGGTCGACCTCGCCGATTGCCTGAACAAGATGGGCGCCCGGGTCTCCGGCGCCGGCACGTCGCGGATCACGATCGACGGCGTCTCGCGGCTGCACGGCACCACCCACACGGTGATGCCGGACCGGATCGAGACCGGCACCTATGCCATGGCGGTCGCGATGACCGGCGGCGACGTGATGCTGGAGGGCGCCCGGCCGGAATATCTGCAGAGCGCGATCGACATCATGCAGCAGGCCGGCGTCGACATCGCGGCCACGAACGAGGGCATCCGGGTGCGCCGGAACGGCGGCAAGCTGCGGGCGGTCGACGTCACCACGAACCCGTTCCCGGGTTTCCCGACCGATCTCCAGGCCCAGTTCATGGCACTGATGACGCGTGCCGACGGCACCTCGCGCATCCGCGAGACGATCTTTGAGAACCGCTTCATGCACGTCCAGGAACTGGCCCGGTTCGGCGCCCAGATACGGCTCGACGGCGATGCCGCGATGGTGGACGGCGTCGACGACCTAAAGGGCGCACCCGTGATGGCGACGGACCTGCGCGCCTCCGTCTCCCTCGTCATCGCCGGCCTTGCGGCAGCCGGCGAGACCGAGATCCACCGCGTCTACCATCTCGACCGCGGCTTCGAGGCGCTCGAGGCCAAGCTCGCGCGTTGCGGCGCCTCGATCGAACGGCTCCGGGCCGCCTGAGCGATCCGCCCTGCCCGCGCGGGCAGGGCTTCGCCGCGTTCAGGCCGCGTTGCCGCGCTTGAGGCCGAAGCCCGGGATGTCGCAACGGCAGGGCGTCATCCGGGGAACCACGCCGCCGATCGGGCAAGAGCCCCGCCCGGTCACGCAGACCGAACTGCCCCGGCGGGCGCCGCGGCGGCCGTCATAGGCGTCATCCCGACCGCGGTCGTAGCCACGGCGGGGTCCGTCGTAATCGCCGCGGCCGCCCCGGGGCCCGTCATAGCCTCTGCCGCCGACCCGCGGCCCGTCGTAGGTCGGTCCGTAATAGACACCTGGCGGTCCCTGGTACTGCGCGACGGCGGAGCCGGAGAGGCCGGTGGCCACCAGCAAGGCTGCAAGAGCAAGCTTCTTCACGTCGTTTCTCCTGTGGGTGCCGGAACCTACAAAGTCGAACCTGAATACCGACCGACTGGCCCCAGGCCGACGGCGTTCGGACCGGCCAGTCCCGCTGCCGGTTGCGGCACCGGCGAGCCGTCGCTATCTGCCGGACATAACTCACGCGTTCGCCGGTACCGCTACATGGCCGCCACCTCTCGCGACGTCGAGCATCTCAAACTCGTCGCCCTCGATCCGGACGATCTCGCCATCCTGTCGGCGCATCTGCAGGACGCGATCGTGCGGCCCCGCGACCTCGCCTATCTGCCGAGTTCCTTCCGCTTCGCGATGGTGGCGCGCCGCTTCGATTGGGCTTGCGCCGAGGGCGAGCCGCGGCGCCAGCTGACGGGCCTCCATTTCGAGCGCGTGACCCGCTGCCGGACGCGCGGCATCGATCGCGGCCGCCCGGACACGCCGCTCGCGCTTCTCGCCGTGACCTTCGAGACCCGTGACGCACCCTCGGGCATCGCGACGCTCTGTTTCGCCGGCGGCGCCTCGATCGAGCTCGAACTCGAATGCATCGAGGCGCAGCTGAAGGATCTCGGGCCGGTCTGGTCCGCCGCCTCCCGTCCCGCCCATCAGGTGGAGAGCGCCTGATGGCGCGCTGGCTCGATGCCGGCGAGGGTGGCTTCGAACAGGACTTTCGGGAGCTCCTCGCCGCCAAGCGGGAGATTTCGGTCGATGTCGACCGTGCGGTCGGCGAGATTGTGGACGACGTCCGCAAGCGAGGCGATGCCGCGCTGATTGCCTGCACGGCGCGGTTCGACGGCCACGAACCGACGCCCGCGACGCTCGCGATCGGCGAGGCTGAGATCGACGCCGCGGTCGGTGGCCTGCACGGTCCCGCCCTCGACGCCCTCCGCTTCGCCCATGCCCGGATCGAGGCCCATCACCGGGCCCAGATCCCGGCCGATCACGACGCGACCGACGCCGAGGGCGTCAGGCTCGGCTGGCGCTGGAACGCGATCGAGGCGGTCGGGCTCTACGTGCCGGGCGGCACGGCCTCTTATCCGTCCTCCGTCCTGATGAATGCGGTGCCGGCCAAGGTCGCCGGCGTCGACCGCATCGTCATGGTGGTGCCGACCCCGGGCGGGGCGCTGAACCCGCTCGTGCTGGCCGCCGCGCGCCTTGCCGGCGTGGACGAGATCTACCGCGTCGGCGGCGCCCAGGCTGTCGCCGCCCTCGCCTACGGCACCGAGACGATCCGGTCGGTCGCGAAGATCGTCGGCCCGGGCAACGCCTATGTGGCGGCCGCGAAGCGGCGCGTCTTCGGCCAGGTCGGGATCGACATGATCGCGGGCCCCTCCGAGGTGCTGATCATGGCCGACGGGAGCGCCAATCCCGATTGGGTGGCGGCCGACCTGCTGGCCCAGGCCGAGCACGACACCGCCGCGCAGGCGATCCTGGTCACCTCGTCGCGCGCGTTCGGGCGCGCGGTCGAGGCCGCCCTCGAGCGGCAGCTCGCGACGCTGCCCCGGCGCGACATCGCGGCCGCCAGCTGGCGCGACCACGGCGCCATCCTCCTCGTCCCCGACCTCGGCTCCGCCATTCCGCTGGTGGACCGGGTCGCGCCGGAACATCTCGAGATCGAGGCCGAAGATGCCGACGCTTTGGCTGGCCGGATCCGTAATGCGGGCGCGATCTTCCTCGGCTCGCACACGCCGGAGGCCGTGGGCGACTACGTGGCCGGCTCGAACCACGTCCTGCCGACGGCGCGCTCGGCCCGGTTCTCGTCGGGTCTCGGCGTCCTCGATTTCATGAAGCGCACCGCGATCCTGCGCTGCGACCCGGCCGCGCTCGCCGCGATCGGCCCGGCCGCGATCGCGCTCGGCCGCGCGGAAGGTCTCGAGGGACATGCCCGGTCGGTCGCGATGAGACTGGGGCTGTGACAGCCGAATCGGCCGGGAGCGAAGGGCGGCGGCTCGTCGCCGTGACGCTCGACGATGCCTCGATCGGGCGCGGCAATCCCGACCAGGAGCATGAGCGCGCGATCGCGATCTACGACATCGTCGAGGCGAATTCCTTCCGCGTGCCCGAACACCCCGTGGGGCCGTACGCGCTGCATCTCGCGATCGTCGAGAACCGGCTCTGTTTCGAGATCCGCGCGGCCGAGGGCGAGGGCGCGATCACGCATCACCTCTCGCTCACGCCCTTCCGGAAGGTGATGCGCGACTACCAGATGATCTGCGAGAGCTATTACAGCGCGATCCGGACGGCCTCGCCGGCCCAGATCGAGGCGATCGACATGGGCCGGCGCGGCCTCCACAACGAGGCGTCCGAACTCCTGATCCGGCGGCTCGAGGGCAAGGTCGAGATCGATTTCGACACGGCCCGGCGCCTCTTCACCCTCATCTACGCCCTGCACTGGAAAGGCTGACGGCTTGGCCGACGGCACGGACCGGAAACGCGTGCAGTCGGTCCTGTTCGTGTGCGCCATGAACGCGATCCGCTCGCCGATGGCGGAGGCGCTGGCCCGGCATTACTACGGCAAGTCGGTCTACGTGCAGTCGGCCGGCGTGCGGCAGGGCGAGCGCGACCCCTTCGTCACCGCGGCGCTCGACGAACTCGGCATCGACGGGTCGAAGCACAAGCCCCGCACCCTCGTCGATCTTGAGGAATGGGAGGGGCTGAATTTCGACCTCATCGTCTCGCTCTCGCCCGAGGCCCATCACGCCGCGCTCGAACTCACCCGCACGGTCGCGGCCGATGTGGAATACTGGCCGACCGCCGACCCGACCCTCGTCCAGGGCACGCGCGAGCAGATGCTCGACGCCTATCGGGACGTCCGCGACGGGCTGAACTACCGGATCAGGCTGCGGCTGAAGGGGTCATAGCCCGAGCGCCCGGGCTCCGGCCGCGACCACGAGGCTCAAGACCAGCGCTGCGAGTTCGCTCCGGGTCAGCCGGGCCGTGACGATGGCCGTCACGACGCCGAGGATCGCGGCGGGACCGGCCTTGATCGCGATCGGCACCACGGTCGCGGCCACGATGGAGCCGGGCAGGGCGTCCAGCGCGCGCTCCACCGCCGGCGTGATGCGGATACGGCTCATGATCAGCCCCCCGCCGATGCGCAGGAGATAGGTCGCGAAGGCCATCCCGAGGATCGCGAGCCACGGGCCGGCCGGACCGGCGATAAGCCCGTCAACGGCGGCCATGCGACAGAGCTCCGGTGAGGGCGCCGGCGAGCGAACCCGTGATGATGAAGAGATAGCCCGGGACCAGCGCCTCGGTGATGAGCCCGACCCCGGCCGCGACGGCCCAGGGCAGGCCGGAGCGCCCGAGACCTCGCCAGAGCGGCACCGCGAGCGCCGCGAAGAAAAATGGCATGACGAGGTCGAGCGCCAAGCGCTTCGGGTCGGTGACGAGCGTGCCGGCGAGGTAGCCCGGGATCGTCGCGAGCCACCAAACCGACCAGGACAGGAGACCCGCGCCAAGGAAGACGCCGAAATCCTGTCCGCCCTCGGCCCGGTGTTTTTCGGCGGCGAGCCAGCTCGCCTCGAAGAGAAAAAAGAGCGAGAGCGCCTGGAACGGGATCGGCGCCCGCCCGAGCCAGGGTTGCAACGAGGCACCCATCAGGAGGAAGCGGGCATTCACGGTGGCGGTTACGGCCGCGATGGTGAGGAGGCCGCCGAGGGTCCAGGTGTCCCGCCACAGCTCGAGCGAGAGCATCTGCGAAGCCCCGGCCGTGAGGATGAGGCTCATCACGACGCTTTCCCAGAGCGTCAGCCCCTTCTGGACCGAGGCCGCCCCGAAGGCGACCGCGAAGGCGACCACGCCGAGCGTAGACGGCGCCGCGATCCGGGCGCCCAGAAGGGCGCCCTGAAGGGTGATGACGGGCCGAGGCGGCGGAGGGTCGGACAAGGACGGGCCGGAGCGAAAATCCGGCTTTGCCGTCCTGGAGCCGCCCCGTCAACGCAGCGCCGGTGCATGGCCGGCCTGCCCGTCGGGTCGTCCGCTCAGGCTCGCAGGTGCATGTCTGCCGGATGGGTCCTCGTCAGGAACGAGGCCACGACCGCAAACAGGCCGAAGGCGACGAAGGTCGCGCCGGCGCTTCGGTCAAGGGTGAAGACCACCGGCTGGAGAGCCAGGACGAGGCCCGCGACTGCGTCAAGGCCGAGATGGACCGGCATGGGGATCACGGGCAGGAGGCCGAGCTCATAGGCGGTGAGAAGGCTGTAGAGGATCGCTCCGGCCCCGAAGGCGAGCGCGATCCAGCCCGCGGCCCCGCCGGACGGGAGGCCGAGCAGGAACGGCATCGCCAGAAGCGCCACGCCCCAGAGATAATCGATGATCCCGTGAATGCGGGTCGGCAGAAAACGCATGGCCCGTCAAAGGCGCGGGCTCCGTAAGGTTCCCGCGCTGTCCTGGAGACTTGGTGGCCCGTCAGAAGAAGCTGTCGAAGGCCGAGAGGACCGCTGCCGGAGCCTCCTCGGCCAGGTAATGGCCCGAGGGGACCGGGCCGCCCGACACGTCGGCCCAAGCATATTCCCGCCAGATCACGAGTGGATCGTACCAGCCGCCGATCCGGCCCTTCTCGCCCCAGAGAACCAGGAGGGGGCAGCGAATCCGGGTCCCCTCCGCCCGGCTCGTCCGGTCGTGGACGAGGTCGATCGTGGCCGCGGCCCGGTAATCCTCGCACATGCCCCGGATCGCGGCGGGATCGCGCGCGGCCGCGAGATAATCCGCGAGCGCGTCCGGGACGAAGAAGCCGGGCGGCTTCGGTTCGCGGGAGGTGTGGGCGTGCCACCAGATCTCCGGCGCCGCGTCGATCAAGTTTTCCGGGAAGGGATGCGGCTGCGCGAACCAGAACCAGTGATAATAGCCCATCGCGAACGACATGTCGGTGCGCTCGAAATGTTCGAGCGTCGGCACGATGTCGAGCACCGCCAGCCGCTCGACCCGATCCGGATGATCGAGCGCCAGCCGATGCGCCACCCGGGCGCCGCGATCGTGGCTGCCGACGCGAAAGCGCTCGTGGCCGAGCCGCGTCATCAATTCCGCGAGGTCCGCCGCCATCGCGCGCTTGGCATAGGCCGCATGGTCCGGCGTCGCGGGCGGCTTGTGCGAGCCGCCATAGCCGCGCAGGTCCGGGCAGATCACGGTGAAGCGGCGGGCAAGGGCAGGGGCTACGGCGTGCCACATCGCATGGGTCTGTGGATTGCCGTGCAGCAGCAGCAAAGGCGGCCCCGAGCCGCCGCGGCGCAGCCGGACCGGTCCGGCGGAGAGGTCGAGGGTCTCGAGGGTGAAGCCGGGGAAGAAGCTCATCCATCCTCCCGCGTCGCTGCCATCGCTGATCGTCCCCGGAATATCGCCTGACGCACCAGAGCGTAAGACATCTTGGCCTACGCGCGCCTGGGCGCATCTTTCCGCGACGCGGCCGTGGTCGCACTCGGGGAAAGGTCGACGCCGAAATAGACGCGTAGCTCATCCAAGAGGTCGCGCGTGATCGCTACCGCTTTGCCGAGCTTCTTTGGATCCGGGGCTTCCGGCAATCGACCCGAAGGGCGCGGATATCGATAGGTCGTCGCGAATGCCTGCAGCCAGGTCAGCTGGATGAGGGTCTGTCGCGCAGAGTTTTCTTCTGGCAAATGGCGAACGATCCAGTCGAGCTGATGATGCTGCGACCGTGGGACATGGATTCCCTCGGCCAACACCAACGCGAGAACCAACTGCTCCACTGCCTGCTGAGCGAGATAGGCTGCAAAGTGATTGTCCGGACGCATGTTCGTCGCACCGTCCAGCGCTTCGGATGCAAGGCGAAGATGCGATGCGATCGAAAGCTCAGCCGACACGCAACCTGAGTCCTTCCCGAGCGAGGTCGTAACCGAGGGTATTTGGCAGGCCCCAGACTGATTCCAGTTCGCTCCGGCTCGTGGATAGGAGGGTGATCGGTCCGGGATGGTCGCGGGTGATGTTCCACGCCGCGAGGGGGCTCATCAGTTCGGCGGGCGAATCGTCCGGCAGCACTGCGAGCAGGTCCCAGTCGCTGTCCTCCCGGTGGTCGCCGCGCGCCCTGCTCCCGAAAAGCCAAATCTCCTCGGCGTTCAGCGTGTCCCTGACCCGCCGAACGAGCGCGCCGATCTCGTCTGGCGTCGAAACGATCGGGCGCGTCGCCTGCTTCAGCATGATGTAATCCTAGCACGATGTCGTGCCGCCCCCACCGCTCACCCCGCCTTGGCCAGCGTCACCACGTTGTGCAGCGTACGGTCGGCGTTATCGAAGAAGCGCCGGATGCCGCGCGCCGCCTGGCGGATGCGCTGCTCGTTCTCGACCAGCGCGATCCGAACATACTCGTCGCCATGCTCGCCGAAGCCGATGCCGGGCGCGACCGCGACGTCGGCCTTCTCGATCAGGAGCTTCGAGAATTCCAGGCTGCCGAGCGACCGGAACTTCTCCGGGATCGGCACCCAGGCAAACATCGAAGCCGACGGCGACGGGATGGTCCACCCTGCCTTGCCGAAGCTTTCGACCAGGACGTCCCGGCGCCGGCGATAGGTCGCCCGCATCTCGTCGATGCAATCCTGCGGGCCGTTCAGCGCCGCAGTCGCGGCGACCTGGACAGGTGTGAAGGCGCCGTAATCGAGATAGGACTTCACCCGGGCGAGCGCCGCGAGGAGCCGGTCGTTGCCGACCGCGAAGCCCATCCGCCAGCCCGCCATGGAAAAGGTCTTCGACATCGACGTGAACTCGACCGTGACGTCGATCGCGCCCGGCACCTGCAGCACGGAGGGCGGCGCCTCGCCGTCGAAATAGACCTCGGAATAGGCGAGGTCGGAGAGCACGATCAGCTCGTGCCGTTTCGCGAAGGCGACGAGGTCGCGGTAGAAGTCGAGCGAAGCCACGAAGGCGGTCGGGTTTGCCGGATAACAGACCACGACGGCGAGCGGTTTCGGGATCGAATGCAGGACGGCCCGTTCCAGGGCCGGGAAGAAGGCCGGGCTCGGCTCGGCCGGGACCGAACGGATCACGCCGCCGGCCATCAGGAAGCCGAAGGCGTGGATCGGGTAGGACGGGTTCGGCACAAGCACGACGTCGCCCGGCGCCGTGATCGCCTGCGCCATGTTGGCGAAGCCCTCCTTCGAGCCGAGCGTCGCGACGACCTGGGTGTCCGGGTTCAGCTTCACGCCGAAGCGACGGCCGTAATAGGCGGCCTGCGCCCGCCGCAGCCCGCCGATCCCCTTCGACGCGGAATAGCGGTCGGTGCGGGGCCGGCCGGCCGTCTCGCAGAGCTTCGCGACCACATGTGGCGGGGCGGCGAGGTCCGGATTGCCCATGCCGAGATCGACGATGTCGGCGCCCCCGGCGCGGGAGGCGGCCTTGGCGCGGTTCACCTCCTCGAAGACATAGGGGGGAAGCCGCTTGATGCGATGGAATTCGTGCATCGGAAATGGCTCCTTGCGGGCTGGACCCTGTCCGAACCCGCCGCCGCGGAGGATCGCTTCGTCCTCTATCATCCTGCGGGCCTTCTGGGCAGTCGGTTGCTACTCGGCGGGCTTGCGGCGGGCGCCGGAGCCGCGGGCCTCGTTGCGGGCGCGCAGGCCGTCGAGTTCGGCTTCGGCCTCGCTGATCTCGGTCTTGCTCTTCGGCCGGTAGCTCCGCTTCGGCGCGGAGGTGCCGACCGGGACATAGTCGATCCCTTCCTGCCTCGTCCGGGTGACGAAATCGGGTGCCGGCTTCGGCTCGTGGCCGGTGACGCCGCTCGCGACCGCGAGGTCGCGGACGGGGTTTCCGCCGGAGCAGCCCGCCAGGCCCGGCGCGCTGGCAAGAAGGACGAGAGCGGCTGTAAGCTTCGTGAGGGTCATGCGCGTTTCCGAACGGGCGGATCGGGAAGGGGCCGAGCCGCGTTGTCGTCGGTCAGGACTGTGGCTGCGACAAGGTCAACGAAGCGGAAACGCGGCCCGCGATGACGGCGAGGCGGGAGACATCATGAGCGAGCCGAGACCGGACGCGACCCCGGACATGCCCGTGCCGGATTTCAACGCGCTGTCGCGCAACATGGCGCTCTTCGTCGAGGGCGCCGGCAAGGCGACAGCCGCGTATCTGAAGCCGGCGGCCGACGGCAACAAGACGCCGGGCCTCGCCGACGAGGTGGCCGAGATGGTGAAGACGCTGGGCGTCGTCGCCGAAAGGTGGCTGATCGACCCCAAAAAGGCCGTCGAGGCGCAGACGCGGCTCGGCTCGCAATTCATGGAGCTGTGGGCCTCGACGCTGCGGCGGATGCAGGGCGAGGAGGCCGAGCCGGTGGCGCAGCCGACGGCGCAGGACAAGCGCTTCGCCGACCCGGACTGGTCGAATAACGCCGCTTTCGACTTCGTGAAACAGGCCTATCTCGTGACCACGCGCTGGGCCGAGGCGATGGTGCAGGAGGCCGACGGACTGGACGAGCATACGAGGGCCAAGGCCCAGTTCTACGTCCGGCAGGTCTCTTCGGCGCTCTCTCCGTCGAATTTCGTCGCCACCAATCCCGAGCTGCTTCGGGAGACGGTGCGCGAGAGCGGCGCGAATCTCGTGCGCGGCGTCGCCATGCTGGCCGAGGATATCGAGGCCGGTCGGGGAGAGCTGAAGCTTCGGCAATCTGATTCGAGCCGGTTCAAGGTCGGCGAGAACCTTGCCGTCACGCCCGGCAAGGTCGTGTTCCGGAACGACCTGATCGAGCTGATCCAATATGCGCCCGCGACCGAGACGGTGCTGAGGCGGCCGCTCCTGATCGTACCGCCCTGGATCAACAAATACTACATCCTGGACCTGAACCCGGAGAAGAGCTTCATCCGCTGGGCCGTCGGGCAGGGCCTGACCGTGTTCTGCATGTCCTGGATCAACCCGGACGAGCGCCAGGCTGCGAAGGGTTTCGACGATTACATGAAGGAAGGCGTCCTCGCCGCGTTGGGCGCGATCGAAGCCGCCACGGGCGAGCGCAAGGCGACGACGATCGGCTATTGCGTCGGCGGCACGCTGCTCGCCGTGACGCTCGCCTATATGGCGGCCAGGGGCGACGACCGGATCGAGAGCGCGACCTTCTTCACGACCCAGGTCGACTTCACCCATGCCGGCGACCTGAAGGTGTTCGTCGACGAGGCGCAGGTGCAGGCCGTCGAGGCCATCATGAAGACCCGCGGCTATCTCGAAGGGTCGCGCATGGCGAATGCCTTCAACATGCTGCGCCCGAACGACCTGATCTGGCCGTATGTCGTGAATGTCTACCTGAAGGGAAAGGCGCCGTTTCCCTTCGACCTCCTCTACTGGAATTCCGACGCGACCCGCATGCCGGCCGCGAACCATTCCTTCTACCTGCGCAGCTGCTACCTCGAGAACAGGCTGTCGCAAGGCGAGATGGTCATCGACAATGTTCGGCTCGACCTCGGCCAGGTGACGATCCCGGTCTTCAATCTCGCGACCCGCGAAGACCATATCGCGCCCGCGAAGTCGGTCCATCTCGGATCGCGTTCGTTCGGCGGCCCGGTCGAATTCGTGGTCGCCGGATCCGGCCATATCGCGGGCGTCGTGAACCCGCCGACGAAGCCGAAATACGGCTTCTGGACGGGCGAGGTCGGGGACGAGAGCTCGCTCGAGGATTGGCTCGGCCGGGCGAGCGAGCACAAGGGTTCCTGGTGGCCCTATTGGTTCGAGTGGGTCGAGCGCCAGGACCCCGAGCGGGCCGCGCCGCGGGAACCCGGTGACGGCAAGCTGCCCGCTCTCTGCGACGCGCCCGGCACCTATGTCAGAATGCAGGCCTGAGGGCCTGCCGCCAGGTCAGTATTTCGTCACGATCGGCGCGGCGGACGCGACCTTCGGGTCGTCCCACTTGTAGCGCAGCGAGGCCGAGAACACCTCCACCGATGCGTCGGTGTCGGCGAAGAAGGGGACGCCGAGATATTGCGGGTTGCCCGGCGTGATCCGGATCGCGTGGTCGCCGACCCGGAAATAGTGGTTGTAGGAAGCGCTGATCCGGATCTTTTCATTCCAGTCGTAGCTCGCCCCGACCGCTACGAAGATGCGGTCGACGTCGGGGAGCCTGGTCGAGCGGTTCCGGTCGCTGATCGGCGACTGCTCGTAGCCGGTGCCGAAGCGGATCGCGAGATCTCGAGTCAGCTGGTATTCGGCGCCGATCGAGTAGAGGTAGCCGTCCTTGTAGTTCAGCGGAAAGTTCTGGATTGGCCGGTCGGAGACCATGGACTGGATCGCCTGGGTGCCGAGTCGGCTCCAGTTCATCCATTCGAACCCGGCGCTGACCTTGAGGTCGGGCGTGACCTGCTGGGTGATGCCGACAGTCACCTGTTCGGGCAGGTTGAGGGCGACCTTGATCGGCGTGACAACGCCGCCTGCTGCTCCGACCGGGACCCGGAGCGTGCCGCCGAGTTCGTGCCGGATGGAGGAGCGGTAACCCACGCCGATGGTCGTGCCTTCGAAGGGAGTCACGGTCACGCCGGCCGCGACCCCCGCGCTCCAATCGTCGCCCTCGAGGGTGACGTTCCGGCTCGTGGGAGCGAGGCCGGAGGCCGAGTTGAGCCGCACCTTGAAATACTGCGCCGTCGGCCCGATGCCGAAGGAGACGACATCGTTCAGCTTGATGCCGATCAGGGGCGTGAAACTGAGCGACGTCACCCGCGACGAGCGCGAATAGACCTGGCCGGCCCAATTGTCGTTCGGCTTCGTGATGCTTCCGAAGAGCGAACCGTTGGCGAGTCCGACCCAGACCGTGTCGTTGACCTGGTAGGCCGTGTAGCTCGCCGGCACCGCGGCATCCTGGCCGATATTGCCGGAGGGCCCGAGGCCGAGGGCGACGCCCGGCGTCGGCGCTATGGGGGTCACGTGCACGTCGGGCGACACGTAGCTGATATTGTATTCGCTCGTGTAGCCCGGGTTCATGGTGACCGTGGCCGGGTTCCAGAACATCGACGAGATGCCTGGCGCGCCCGACGCGTTGCCGGCCCAGGCCATGCCGATCGCGTTCGTGCTTTGGGTCCGGAGCCCGAAGGCGCCTGCCTGCGCGGCCGAGCTGGCCATGGCAAGCGCGGCCATCGATGCCGCCGCAAGCAGCGCGGTCCGATTCAGCCTCATGTAATTCCCCGCCCGACTCGCATTTCTTCGTCGCTGCACGAGGGATGCACAGGGTTCGGGCTGCCGCAATCACGCCGCAAACACGATGGCGCGAAATCCGGCTGTTCGCCGCTCGGCGCGGCGGTTCTGCCGCTTTCGTGGCAGGCATGTGACACCCGGGGGGCGGTCGTATGCGACCAGGGGGTTGCGGCGGCGGCCTCGATCGGGGAACAAGGTCCCGAAAACGGGAGGATCAGACATGAAGCTCGTGCGGTACGGCCAGCCCGGCGACGAGAAGCCGGGCCTCGTGGATTCGAGCGGCACGATCCGCGACCTGTCCGGGACCCTGACCGATATCGACGGAGCTACCCTCGCGACCGGACTCGAGCAGCTCCGGTCCCTCGACATCGAGCGCCTGCCCGCGGTGCCGGCCGGCACGCGGCTCGGGCCGCCGCTGGCGCGGGTCGGAAACTTCATCGCCGTCGGCCTGAATTTCGCGGATCATGCGGCCGAGACCGGGGCCGCGATCCCGTCCGAACCGATCCTGTTCAACAAAGCCCCGTCCTGCATCGTCGGGCCGAATGACGATGTCACCATCCCGCGGGGTTCGAAGAAGACCGACTGGGAGGTCGAGCTCGCCATCGTGATCGGCCGCCGGGCCTCCTACGTCCATGCGAACGAGGCGCTCGACTACGTCGCCGGCTATTGCATCTGCAACGACGTCTCCGAGCGCGAATATCAGATCGAGCGCGGCGGTCAGTGGATGAAGGGCAAGGGCTGCCCGACCTTCGGGCCGCTCGGCCCCTGGCTCGTCACGTCGGACGAGATCGCGGACGTCCAGAACCTCGCGATGTGGCTCGACGTGAATGGCGAGCCCATGCAGCGCGGCTCGACCAAGACCATGATCTTCGACTGCGCCAAGATCGTCTCCTACACCTCGCATTTCATGACGCTGGAGCCGGGCGACGTGATCACGACCGGCACGCCCCCCGGGGTTGGCCTTGGCAAGAAGCCGCCGCGCTTCCTCAATCCAGGCGACGTCGTCACGCTCGGCATCGAGGGGCTCGGCGAACAGCGCCAGGTGTTCGTCCCCTACGCGGCCTGAGCCCGTGACGACCGAGCCGCTGTACCGGGAGGATGCCTATCTCCGGGAGAGCCCGGCGACCGTGACAGGGATCACGCCCGAGGGCGGCATCGTGCTCGACCGCACGGTGCTCTACGCCCGCGGCGGCGGGCAGCCGGGCGATCTCGGGTCGATCTCCTGGCCGGGGGCTGCGGAACTCGCGGTCACGGACACGATCTACGGACCGGACCGCGCCTCGATCGTGCATGTCCCGGCGCCCGGCTCCGCCCTGCCCGAACCGGGCCAGGCGGTCACGGTGCGGCTCGACTGGGCGCGCCGCCTGCCCCGGATGAAGATCCACACGGCGCTCCACCTCCTCAGCGTCGTCCTGACCTATCCGGTAACCGGAGGGTCGATCGGCGAGGGCGAGGGCCGGCTTGATTTCGACATCCCCGAGGGCGGTCTCGACAAGGCCGAGATCGAGGGGCGGCTGAACGACCTCGTCGGGCGCGACGCGGCCGTCTCGACGCGCTGGATCACGGATGCCGAACTCGATGAAAATCCCGGCCTCGTGAAGACGATGTCGGTGCAGCCGCCACGCGGCTCGGGCCGCATTCGCCTGGTCGAGATCGAAGGTATCGACCTCCAGCCCTGCGGCGGCACGCATGTGCGGCGCACCGGCGAGATCGGTCGCGTGCTGGTCACCGACATCGAGAAGAAGGGCAAGCAGAACCGGCGGGTGCGGATCCGGCTGGGGTAGCGCTGCGTCCCATCCCACCAGGAAGTGGGTGGATCCGTGAGCCGACCGACCTCGGCGAGCACTCAACACAGGGACGTATCATGCCCGCGATCGAACTCGTCACGACCGAATGGCTGGCCGCGCATCTGGCCGATCCCGACCTCGTCGTGCTGGACGGGTCCTACTATCTGCCGACCGCCGGGCGTGATGCCGAGGCCGAGTACCGGGCAGCGCATATTCCGGGCGCGATCCGGTTCGACATCGATGCCGTGAAGGACAAGGCGTCGCCGCTTCCCCACATGCTGCCCGACCCGGAGAGTTTTGGCGAGGCGGTCGCCCGGATGGGCATCGGGGACGGGACGAGGGTCGTCGCCTATGACGGCGCCGGATTGTTCTCGGCGCCCCGCGTTGCCTGGACCTTTCGGACCTTCGGAGCGCAGCGGGTTGCGGTGCTGGACGGCGGCCTTCCGGCCTGGCTCGCGGAGGGCCGGCCCACCGAGAGCGACGAACCACCGGCTCGAGCGGCCCGAACCTTCACGCCCCGCTTCGACCGGAACGCGGTGGCTGGGATCGAGGACGTGCGGCGCGCGCTCGAGGCCGGGTCCGCGCAGGTGCTGGATGCCCGCTCGCGCTCCCGCTTCACCGGCGAGGAGCTCGAACCCCGCGCCGGCATGCGGTCGGGCCACATGCCGGGCGCGATCAACCTGCATTACGGGTCGCTGCTTCGCGACGGGCGGCTCGCCGATCCGGCCGCGATCGAGGACGTTCTACGCCGCGCCGGCGCCACCCGGGACAGGCCGGTCGTCACGAGTTGCGGCTCGGGCGTCACGGCCGCGATCCTGCTCCTCGCGCTGGAACGCGCCGGCTGGCCGACGCCTCGCCTCTATGACGGGTCCTGGGCGGAATGGGGTTCGCGGGCGGATACGGCGGTCACGACCGGACCCTGACGGAGGGTCCGCTCATCCCGGCGGAATCCGGGATCCAGTCGACAGACGGTCCTGGGTGCCGGCTTTCGCCGGCATGAACGGATGGCGGGCGGCGAGGCGCCGCCCGCTCAGTGCAGGATTTGGCTGAGGAACAGCTTGGTGCGCTCGTGGCGCGGGTTCTTGAAGAACTCGTTCGGCTCGTTCATCTCGACGATCTGCCCGGCATCCATGAAGATGACGCGGTCGGCGACCTGGCGGGCGAAGCCCATCTCGTGGGTGACGCAGAGCATGGTCATGCCCTCGTCGGCGAGGCCGACCATGGTGTCCAGCACCTCCTTCACCATCTCGGGATCGAGGGCGGAGGTCGGCTCGTCGAACAGCATGATCTTCGGTGACATGCAGAGCGAGCGAGCGATGGCGACGCGCTGCTGCTGGCCGCCGGAGAGCTGGCCCGGATATTTCAGCGCCTGTTCCGGGATCTTGACCCGGCGCAGGTATTTCATCGCGACCTCCTCGGCCTCCTTCTTCGGCATCTTCCGCACCCAGATCGGGGCGAGGGTGCAGTTCTCCAGGATGGTGAGATGCGGGAAGAGGTTGAAATGCTGGAACACCATGCCGACGTCGCGCCGGATCTCGTCGATCTTCTTCAGGTCGTTCGTGAGTTCGGTGCCCTCGACGACGATGCGGCCCTTCTGGTGTTCCTCGAGCCGGTTGATGCAGCGAATCATCGTCGACTTGCCGGAGCCGGACGGCCCGCAGATGACGATGCGCTCGCCGCGCCCGACCGTGAGGTTGATGTCGCGCAGGACGTGGAAGTCGCCGTACCACTTGTTCACGCCGAGGAGTTCCACCATCGGCACGTTCGCGGCGGGCGCCGGGGCGGGCGTCCGGGGGGTGGTCTGGGTCGCAGTCGCCATGGCGCTCACCGTCGTTGTCCGGCCGCAAGCCTGCGCTCGACCATGAGCGAGTACCGCGACATCCCGTAGCAAAACACGAAGTAGAACAAGCCCGCGAAGGCGTAGCCGGTCATCGACACCGTCGGCGCGGCCCAGAGGGGGTCGACCCGCGACGCCTCGATCGTGCGGACGAGGTCGAGCAGGCCCACGATCGAGACGAGCGTCGTGTCCTTGAACAGGCCGATGAAGGTGTTGACGATGCCCGGGATGACGATCCGGAGCGCCTGCGGCAGCACGATGAAGAACATCATCCGCCAATAGCCGAGGCCGAGCGACATCGCGCCCTCGTATTGGCCCTTCGGCACCGCCTGGAGCCCGCCGCGCACGACCTCCGCCATATAGGCCGAAGCGAAGAGCGAGACGCCGATCAGGGGCCGCAGCAGCCGGTCGACGCTCATGCCGGTCGGCAGGAATAGCGGCAGCATGGTGTTGGCCATGATCAGGACGGTGATGAGCGGCACGCCGCGCACCACTTCGATGAAGGTCACGCAGGCGAAGCGGACGAAGGGCAGTTTCGAGCGTCGCCCGAGCGCCAGCACGATGCCGAAGGGGAGCGACAGCACGATGCCCACGACCGAGACCAGGATCGTCACCAAGATGCCGCCCCAGAAGGCGGTCGGAACGGCCGGGAGGCCGATCCCTTCCCATCCGGTCAGGAGGATGAAAGACAGGACCGGGAAGACGACGAAGAAATATACCGCGCCGATGTCGCGCCGCGGCGCCTTGAGCCACAGCATCCAGGCCGCCCCGAAGGCGAGGAGCGCGAAGAAGGCGTCGACGCGCCACCGCTCCGACGGCGGATAGGAGCCGTAGATGAAGTAGCTGAGCCGGTCCCACACGAAGGCCCAGCAGGCCCCGACCGGGCGGCCGATCACGTCCTCGCGGCAGGAATTCCGGTCCGCGCCGGTCCAGACCGCGTCGATGATCATGAAGCGCAGGAAGGGCGGCAGGGCGACGTAGAGGAGGAGGAGGACGATCGCGGTCAGCGCGATGTTGAGCGGGCTCGAGAACAGGTTGTGCCGCGCCCAGCCGACCGCGCCGCGCGCCGTGCTCGGCGGCGGCTCGGCCTCGAGCGGCGCCGACCGGATGAAGGAGAGGCTCTGTGCGGCCATGGGGCGCTACCGTTCGACCAGCGCCTTGCGGCGGTTATAGGCATTCATCGCGGCCGAGGTCAGGAGGCTGATGACGAGATAGACCGCCATGGTGATGGCGACGCATTCGATCGCCTGGCCTGTCTGGTTCAGCACCGTACCCATGAAGACCTGGACGAGATCCGGATAGCCGATCGCGACCGCGAGCGAGGAGTTCTTGGTCAGGTTGAGATATTGGCTGGTGAGCGGCGGGATGATCACCCGCAGCGCCTGCGGGATGACGACGAGGTTGAGGGTCGGGCCGGCCCGGAGACCGAGAGCGTGCGCCGCTTCGGTCTGTCCGCGCGAGACCGCGAGGATCCCGGCCCGCACGACCTCGGCGATGAAGGCGGAGGTGTAGACGACGAGGCCGACGGTCAACGCCACGAATTCCGGAATGACCTGCAGGCCGCCCCGCAGGTTGAACCGCTGCTGCTCCGGCATCTCGAAGGAGATCGGGTTGCCGAGCGTGAAGCCCAGCACCAGCCAGACGAGGAGCGGCAGGCCGAGGACGAGGCCGAGGCTTGCCAGCACGACCGGATATTGCCGGCCCGTCTTCTCCTGCTCGCGCCGGGCGAAGATCGCGAAGGCGATCGCGCCGAGAATGCCGGTCGCGAAGGCGGTCCAGACGAGCCAGGAGTCGCTGGCGAAGAGGGGCCGCGGCACAAAAAGGCCGCGATTGTTCAGGAAAAAGCCGCCGCCCATGTTCAGCGAGGTGCGGGCATCCGGCAGCGGCCGCAGCACGGCGATATACCAGAACAAGAGCTGCAGCAGCAGCGGCAGGTTTCGGATCACCTCGACATAGACCATGGACACCTTGGCCACGATCCAATTCGTCGAGAGCCGGGCGACACCGACGGCGAAGCCGAGGAATGTCGCGAGCACGCAGCCGATGGCGGCGACGAGCAGGGTGTTGAGGAGCCCGACCCAGAAGGCCTGCCCGTAGGTCGACGTCGCGTTGTAGGGGACGAGGGTCTGGTTGACGTCGAAGCCCGATGTCGACTGCAGGAAGCCGAAGCCGGACGCGATGTTGGCGGCCCGGAGATTTTCGACCGCGTTCGTCCCCGCGAGATAGAACAGGATGACGATGCCGGCGACGAGCACGGCCTGGTAGACGATGCCCCGGATCTTCGGGTCGTAGAGAAGCGAGGCCTTGGACGGGGGCGGCGCTGCGCTGGCGATGGTGGACACCGGTCGTCTCCCGAACAAGGCGGCTTCAGGCGCGAGAATGATCTACCGCGCCGCCGACATGCCGGCGGCGGGAGCGGGAGCGCCGGTCACGTCGGACCGGCGCTCCCCTCGAGCCTCAGCGGATCGGGATGCCGTATTGCAGGCCGCCCTGGGTCCAGAGCGCATTCACGCCACGCTTGATCTTGAGCGGGGAGCCTTCCCCGACATTCTTCTCGAAGGTCTCGCCGTAATTCCCGACATGCTTGATGATCCGGAAGGCCCAATCCTTGGTCAGGCCGATCGTCTCGCCGAAGCTGCCCTCGACGCCGAGGAGCCGCTTGATCTCCGGGTTCGGCGATTTCAGCATCTCGTCCACGTTGGCCTTGGTGACCTTGTATTCTTCGGCGTTCAGCATCGCCATGTGGACCCAGCGGGTGAGGTCGCCCCATTGGCTGTCGCCCTGCCGGACGGAGGGTCCGAGCGGCTCCTTCGAGATGACCTCGGGCAGGACGATGTGATCGTCCGGCGTCGCCGAGACGAGGCGCTGGGCGTAGAGGCCCGAGGCGTCGGTCGTGAAGGCGTCGCAGCGGCCCGTATCGTAGGCCTTGAAGGTCTCGTCGGCGGTCGCGAAGGCGACGACCTCGTATTTCAGGTTGTTGCCGCGGAAGAAGTCGGCGAGGTTGAGCTCGGTCGTGGTGCCCTGCTGTGTGCAGATGGAGGCTCCGCTGAGCTCCTTGGCGGAGGCGACGCCGAGCTTCTTGCGGACCATGAAGCCCTGGCCGTCATAGTAATTGACCGCCGGAAAATCGAGGCCGAGCTGCGTGTCCCGCGACATGGTCACGGTCGAGTTGCGGACGAGCACGTCCACCTCGCCCGATTGGAGCGCGGTGAAGCGGTCTTTCGCCGAAAGCGGGATGAAGCGGACCTTGGTCGGGTCGTTGAAGATCGCGGCCGCCATGGCGCGGCAGTAATCGACGTCGAGGCCCGACCACACGCCTTGCGCGTTCGGGACGCCGAAGCCGGCGAGGCCCGGATTCGAGCCGCATTGCAGGAAGCCTTTCTGCTTCACGTTGGCGAGCGTCGCCTGGGCCGAGGCCGAGGTCGCGGCAAGCGCTGTCCCGAGGAGACCGGCCCCGAGCCCGAACGCGATCGTCTTGAACGTCTTTTTCATGGTTCCCTCATGTCTGCCGGAGCGTGTTCGCCCCCCGCCCGGCCGGCATGGAATGCCGCCAGGGAAAGATGCTCGTTGGATAAGCATCATTGATGCCATCGAAATCCGCAAACCGGGGCGCGGTCAAGCGGATGGCCGTTCGACCTTCGCGGCAGACGTGGCCGGATGCTTGACCGGTCGCGGCACTGCGGCGCAAACGACCCGGCCCGGAGCCCTCACCTCATGTCACAGACGCCCTCTACCTCGAAGGACCGCTTCGGAGAGCGCACGCGCCTCGTCCATGCGGGGCGCGACCCCTTCGAGCAGCACGGATTCGTGAACACGCCGATCTATCGCGGCTCGACCGTCCTCTACCAGAACACGGATGATTTCCTGCACCGGCGGGCGCGCTACACCTATGGCACGCGCGGCACGCCGACGATCTCCTCGCTAGAGCGCGCCTGGAGCGATCTCGCCGGGGCGGCCGGGACGGTGCTCACTCCGTCCGGCCTCGCCGCCGTGACGGTCGCGCTGATGACCTGCCTCAAGGCGGGAGACCACCTTCTCGTGCCGGATTCCGTCTATCGCCCGACACGCCATTTCTGCGACGGCGTGATGCGCCGGTTCGGGGTCGAGACGACCTATTACGATCCGCTCGTCGGGGCCGGCATCGCCGACCTAATGCGGCCGAACACGACGGCGGTCTTCACCGAGGCGCCGGGATCGCAGACCTTCGAGATGCAGGACATCCCTGCGATCGCCGAGGCGGCCCATGCGGCCGGCGCCTGCGTCCTGATGGACAATACCTGGGCGACGCCGCTCTTCTTCCCGCCGCACGCGCGCGGCGTCGACATCTGCATCGAGGCTGGCACCAAATACCTGTCGGGCGGCTCGGACCTTCTGCTCGGCCTGACCTCGGCGAACGAAACCTGGTGGAAGCGGCTTCGCGACACCTTCGACAGCTTCGCCATGTGCGCAGGTCCCGAGGACGTCTTCCTCGGCCTTCGCGGGCTCCGCACGATGGCTTTGCGGCTGCGGGAGCACGAGCGGCAGGCGCTCGACATGGCGAGGTGGTTCAAGGCCCGGCCGGAGGTCCACGCCGTGCTCCACCCGGCGCTGCCGGACGATCCGGGCCACGCGATCTGGCGCCGGGATTTCAGCGGCTCCTCCGGCCTCTTCGCGGTGACGCTGAAGCCCGCGAGCCACGCCGCGGTCGCCGCGATGGTGGACGGGCTCGAACTCTTCGGCATCGGCGCATCCTGGGGCGGTTTCGAGAGCCTCGTCCTTCCCTTCGATGCCACCACCTACCGGACCGCGACGCGCTACGAACCCGGCGGGCCGGCGCTGCGCTTCCACATCGGGCTCGAGGACCTGGACGACCTCAAGGTCGACCTCGATGCCGGATTCTTGCGTCTGAGCGCCACCGCGTAGCCGGTGGAGTTCGTCGGTGGACCTTGCGTCCGCCGCCCTGCGGCATCGAACATTCCTTTCGGAGGGAACACCGCACCCCGGGCCGTTGCCGACCGCGGGACACTGCCGTCTCGACGAGGCCGTCAAATGCTGCCGACCATTTCCCAACGCGATGTCGGTACGCCCACGGAGCCCGGCGAGTATCTGTTCGGCGCCGCCAAGGTGCAGGTCGAAAGCCGGCATATCGAGATCTGGAACACCGCTCCCGAGGCCCGGTTCAACGCGATCCTGTGCACCCGGGTCGGCGACAGCGACCGCCGCTACGCGCTCGGCCAACCGATCCTCGACGCGTAGCTCTCGGCGGCAGGGCGCGGCAGGACGCCTGCCTTGCTGGCCTACTCGCAGGCCAGCCGGCCATTGCTGTTGCCAATCCCCCGGCGGCAGGTCCGCACATCGATGCTCGACCGGATCTCACGTCCTCCACGGCCCCGGCAGGTCGCCTCCAAGAACGAGCCGTTCTGGCGAATATTGACGCAGCTCTGCGTAAAACCTCCGCGGACCGGCGGTCCGTCATCGCCGCGAGACGGCCTGTCGTCCCGCCGCCGCCGGTCGTAGTCCCGGTCGCGGCCCTCATCCCGATCGTATCGGTCACGCGAGGGGGGCGGGCGATCATAGCCGCCGCCGAACTGTGCCCAAGCCGGAGCGCTCGCGCATGCGGCTCCGAGGACGGTCATGGCCGAGACGCTGATCGCGAGTCGCCGGAACGATGTCATCCGTAAATCCCTACACCCCTGATCGGGGCGATCTCGAAGCAGTAGGACGCCGGACCTGAACCGCTTCCAAACGGAGCGCAACCCGAAATTCCATCGTGAGGCACACTCGGGACGTGGGCACCGCGGGCGGTCGGCGGTCAGCGGCCGGTGCGTCCGCGGCGCTCGCGGAAGACCAGCATCAGGTTGCGGGCGTAGATGAACAGCGACAGCGCCTGGCCCAGGATGATGACGGGCTCGCGCCGGACGAGGCCGTAGACGAGCGTCATCACGCCGCCCCCGATCGAGAAGAACCAGAAGGCGACCGGCATCACGCTGCGGCCGGCCCGCTCGCTCGCGATCCACTGCACGATGAACCGCATCGCGAACAGGATCTGTGCGCCGAGGCCGAAGAGCAGCCAGAGGTCGAACCGCGTGACGAAGACGTCGTAGAGATACGCGCCGAGGTCGCGCGAGAGCTGCACGATCATCGGGCATCCTCCACGATCCGGGCCACGCGCCGGCGGTGGCGGAGCAGCCACCAGACCCCGAACAGGTCGAGGATGCCGCTCCAGAGCCGGTCGAAGAAGCCGTAATGCGAGGTGCCGGCGGTGCGGGGCCGGTCGACCACGTCGACATGGACGACGCCAAATCCTTCGCGCTTCACGAGCGCGGGCAGGAAGCGGTGCAGGGCGTCGAAGAACGGAAGGGCGAGAAACACGTCGCGGCGGATCACCTTGTGTCCGCAGGCCGTGTCGCGGGTGGAATCCTGCAGGATCGCCTGCCGCACCCGGTTGGCGATCCGGGACTGGACCTTCTTGAAGCGCCCGTCGCCCCGCCGGAGCCGCTGTCCCACTGCCAGCCCGACGCCGGGACCGCCGGCCTCGAGCGCCTCGACGAGCGGGATGACGTAGGCCGGGTCGTTCTGCCCGTCGCCGTCGAGGGTGGACACGATATTTGCCCGGGCTGCCCGGATGCCGGTCAACAGCGCCGCGCTCTTGCCGCAGCTCTCGGCATGCCGGATCACCCGGAGCCACGGCCTCGCCGCCCGCTGGAGCGCGGACAAGGTGTCGTCGGTCGAACCGTCGACCACGTAGACGACCTCGAAGGGTGCGAGCGGGGCCAAGACGCGCTCGAGCTCCGCCATCTGCGCTTCGAGCGATCCGGCCTCGTTCTTGGCCGGGATCACGACCGACAGGCGAAGCGCGCTCGCGAGGGGATCGGCGCCGTTCAAGGCCGCCCGACCCCGTAGACGCCGATCTCGACCCGGCGCCCGCCATTGATG
Source organism: uncultured Enterovirga sp. (assembly GCF_964242715.1). Lineage (NCBI taxonomy): Bacteria > Pseudomonadati > Pseudomonadota > Alphaproteobacteria > Hyphomicrobiales > Methylobacteriaceae > Enterovirga > uncultured Enterovirga sp. The sequence goes on along the minus strand of NZ_CAXTAZ010000017.1, from coordinate 23,645 downwards.
TTGAACCCGGCCACCCGCCCGAGCGTCTCGACGGCGCCGCCGCCGAGCGCGGCCCGGAAAGCGGGCTCGAAACGGCTGTCGACAAGGGCGACCCGGCAGGCCGGACCCGCAGGCGCGGTCAGGAAGGCGGCGGCCTCGCCCGGGGTCTCGACCATGTCGAGCGACGTGCCGACGAGAAGCACGAGGCTCGGCTCGCGGTAGCCCAAGGTCGCAACCGCCGGAGCGGGGCAGGGCGCCGCCCGGATCAGCGCGGCGAGGCGCGGCGACAGCTTGATCGATTGCAGCACCGGCTGGGCGAGGCCGAACACCCCGATCCCGAGGAGCATTGCCGAACCGATCCCCGCCATGGCCGCGCGCGTGACCTCGCCACGGTTGAAGCTGATCCAGGCCATGATCGCGACGCCGCAGGAGGCGAGCATGACGGGCAGGGCCGCGACCGGAATCCGGCCGTCGAGCGTCCAGGCCGCGAAGGCGAGGCCGGCCGTGATCCCGATCGGGATCAGCGCCATGGCGCCGAAGCCGAGGCGCGCGCCGGGCCGGTCGGGTCCGACATAGCCGCGCGCGACCGCTAGGACTGCCAGGATCGCGAGGGCCGGATAGAGCGGCATGACGTAATGCGGCAGCTTCGTCGGCACCGCCTCGAAGATGATCCAGGCCGGCACCACCCAGGCGGCCAGGAACGCGATCGCGTCGTCGCGGCGCCGCCCCCAGCCGAACGGGATTGCGGCCGAGACCAGGATCGCGCCCGGCCAGAAGGTCGCGAAGAAGGCGACGAGATAGAAACCGGGTGGCGCGAAGTGGTTCTGCTGTCCCGTCGCCACCTTGCCCAGCATGTCGTCGCCGACCGCGAGCCGGTAGAACTCGCCGCCGCTCTTCCAGGCGATGGCCGCGAACCAGGGCGTCACGGCGACGAGGACGAACAGGAGCCCGAGCCAGGGACGGAGCCCCTTCAGCCAGCGCAGCGACCCTTCCCGGATCGACAGCATGGCGGCCGCGAGGCCCGTGAACATCACGACCATGGGGCCCTTGATCAGGATGCCGAGCGCGACGGCGAGCCAGAAGATCACGACCGTCGAGCCGGGCTGCCGCGGAAGGGCGCGGGCGAGCCAGACCCGCGCCATCGCGCCCATCGCGGCGACCGAGCAGGCGAACAGCATGGCGTCGGTCTTGGCGAGCCGGGCCTCGACCATCAGGATCAACGAGGCCGCCATGAAGGCGGCGGCCAGGAAGGCCTCGCGGCGGCCCGCAAAGGCGAGCGCGGCCCAATAGGTCAGGAGCACGCCCGCGATGGCGCCGAGGAGCGAGGGGATGCGGTACACCGCAATGGTGGTCCGGGCTTCCGGCAGACCCAGGGCCTCCGCCGCCTTCACGGAGGCGACCTGCATCCAGTGGATGCCGATCGGCTTCTTGTAGCGGGCCTCGTCCTGGAACCGGATGTCGACGAAATCGCCGGTCTCGATCATCTGTTTCGAGGCCTGCGAGAAGCGCGGCTCGTCCCGGTCCATGGGGTGAAGCGAGCTGAAACCCGGCAGGAAGCAGAGGAGCGACAGGGCGACCAGCATGGCTGCGGCGCGCGCATGGCTCGCCTCGGCATGGGCGAAGAGCCGCTCCGACCAGGATGTCGGCAGGCCGAATGAAGGGGAACGGGTCGCGGCGATGCCGGGCATCGAGACAAAAACCTCGCGGTCGCGAGCCGCGGCCTGTCGGGCAAAGAGGGGGCGAAGTCAAACCGGGGCCGCATCTGCGAGCCCGGAGCCGCCGTCCGACTGGCGAAGCGCCGCCGGGACTGACAAGCTGCACCGGATAGCAGGGACGCAGCATGACTCATCATCGGATCGAGGCCGGGCGCGACACCGTCCATTGGGGCTTTTTCGACGCCGCCCTGCCTCCTGTGCTCACCGTCGAGAGCGGCGACACGGTGACGATCTCGACCGTTTCGGGCCCGGCGGACGCGATGCCGCCGCCACCCCTCGTCGTGCCCGAGTCGCTCCGCGAGGTGCAGCGTCACGTGCCGAACCGTCTCCCCGGCCACATGTGCACCGGGCCGGTCGCGGTCAGGGGCGCGCGGCCGGGCCAGGTGCTCGAAGTCCGGATCGACGCGGTCGAGCTACATTACGATTGGGGCTACACCTTCGCGGCGCCGCTGAAGGGCGCGCTGCCCTACGAGGTGAGCGAGCGCCACCTCATCCATATCCCGCTCGACCGCGAGCGCATGACGGGACGGCTTCCCTGGGGGCTGGAGCTGCCGCTGCGGCCATTCTTCGGCGTCATGGCGGTCGCGCCGCCGCCCGGCTGGGGCATGATCTCGACCCTGCCGCCGCGCGCCAATGGCGGCAATCTCGACAACAAGGAGCTGGTCCCGGGGACCGTGCTGTACCTGCCGATCCATGTGGAGGGCGCGAATTTCTCGGTCGGCGACGGACACGGCGTGCAGGGCGACGGCGAGGTCTGCGTCACCGCGATCGAGACCGGGCTCGTCGGCACGTTCGGGCTCACGATCCGGGACGACATGCAGCTCAGCTGGCCGATGGCCGAGACGCCGGCCCACGTCATGACGATGGCCTTCGATCCCGACCTCGACGATTGCTGCCGGATCGCGCTCTCGTCGATGATCGACCTCGTCGTTGCCCGCACGGGGCTGGCCCGGGCGGAGGCCTACATGCTGTGCAGCCTCGCGGCCGACCTGCGGGTCACGCAGATCGTCAACGGCAATAACGGCATCCATTGCATGCTGCCGAAGAGCTGCCTCGTCGGGCGGTCCTGATTCGGGCATTCGGCGGCCGATCGCGCTTTCGGGACATCGGTCATCAGAGGGCCGGCAAGCCCGGCCACAGAGCCGCCGCAAAGCTCCGGCCAAGCTACGACGTTCTTTCTTCGAGGCCTGCATGCCTGCTCCGCGCGTCCGCTCTCTCCGGTTCTTCACGGTCGCTGCGCTCGGGACCGCACTGGCTTCGGGGCTCGGATGGCTGGCGCTGCCGGATTCGGCCCCACGCGGAGCACCGGCGCAGCTCGCCGCCGGCAAGCTCTCGGACCGACTGAGCTTCGCCGAGGAGGACGTGCCCGTCCGGCAGACGCGGATCTACGACACGCTGGCCATGTTCGGCATGAACACGCCCGAGGGCCAGCCCTGGAGCGAGCGCCGCGCCCCCACGCTCGCCGTGCTCGATCCGGACCCGATACCCGCCAGGGCGAAGGTGCCGACGATGCCCCGCATGGTGGCCGCCGAGCGCGCTCCGGTTCGTCAACCGAACCTGCCGCCGATCCGGCCCGTCGCCCTTGCGAGCGCGGCGACGATGCCGATGCCTCAGGTCGCCGCGGCGGAAGCCGTCGAGCCATCCCGCGAGCCGATCCGCCTGCTCGGCTGGGACGTTCCGGGAAGCCGGCATCTGCCGACCCGCAAGGACGCCGCGAGGACGGCCGAGCTGATCGGCGACAAGGCCGCGAAGGTCGGAACCGGCACGGCGTCCCTCGTCACCGGCGCCGCCTCGGCCGTCGGCGACACGGTCTCGTCGATCGGCAGCACCGTCGCCGAGACCGTCGGCTGGCGCTGAACCCGACCTGGTCAGGCCGCCATGGCGGTCCTGATTGCCTCGTAAGCCTGCCGCACCGCCGGCGCGCCGTAGCTGCGCTCCAGGCGCCGGACGGTGAAATGGGCCCGGGCCACGGTCCGGAAATGCTCCATGAAGGCCGCATTCACGGCCGCGCCGCCGATGGCGCCGACCACCGGCACGGCTCCGGCCGCCACCTTCTGCGACACGACGATGCCGAATCTCGATGCGATCTGGGCCATGAATCGGACGAGGGCCGGAGCGCCCCGATCCGTGAAACCCCGTCCGGCCGCGACCCGCGCGGCTTCGGTGATCGACTTCGCGAGCGCGCCCCGGACGGCGAAATATCCGCTGGATGCGAGGTCGTCCGCCTCCGTCCGGGAGCCGAGCGCGAAGACCTGCAGGCAGGCGAGCGCGGCTTCCGGATCGGCCAGGTCCTCGCCCTCGCTGCGGGCGATGTCGGCGATCGCCCGCAGGATGAGCGTCGTCGAGACCGGCAGTTCGACGGGCAGCGTCATGAGGCCGAGCGCGCCGCCGATCGCCCCGGAGGCGGCCGCGAGCGCCGTGTGCATCCGGCCGCCGCCCGGCCGGGACGAGGCCGCCTTGGGCAGGGTCGTCAGCGCCACCTTCAGGGCCGTCCGGAGCGCGCGGGAAACGGCCGCGGTCACGATGTCCCGTGCGGCTGCGGGCAGGGCGTGGCCGATCATCTCGAGCGGCTTCCCGACCATGCCGCTGAGACGGCCGGCGAGCGTCGAGCGCTCCAGCGCCGCGACGGCGATCCGGAGGGCGGCCAGATCGGTCTCGCTCAGCGTCGCCGTCCCGGCCGGCGCCAGGTCGTGCGTCTCCGGCGGCGCGTTGAGCGAAAGCTCGGTCGTCATCGGTGCTGATCCTCGGGCCCGTTCCGCAAGTCGGCGATCGTGGGCGGGACCGCAAGGCGCGGTTTACGACCCAGGGCGCAGATTTCCTGCGCTTTGCCTTCATCTCGCCGCGCCGCAATGAGCAAGACGGACACCATGAGTCCCACCTCAGCGGCCGCGGCCGGCCGGGCCCATGCGGCCCCGCTCAAACGCAAGATCGCCGCGATCCTTGCGGCGGACGTCGCCGGCTATTCGCGCCTCGTCGCCGAGGACGAGGAACGCACGCTGCGCGACCTCGCCGGGGCGCGCGAGATATTCGACGCGCTGGTCGTGAGGGGCGGGGGCCGCATCTTCAACACCGCCGGCGATTCGGTGATGTGCGAGTTCGATTCGGCCGTCGAGGCGGTCCGGGTCGCGATCGACATCCAGGAGAGCCTGCGGGCGCATCATCTCGGCCAAGATCCGCGGCGCCGGCTCGAATTCCGGATGGGCCTCACCATCGGCGACGTGGTGGAGCGGGACGGCGACCTCCTCGGCGACGGCGTCAACATCGCGGCCCGGCTCGAGGCTTTGGCGCCGCCGGGCGGCATCTGCGTCTCCCGCTCCGTCCACGAGGCGGTGGCGAACAAGCTGTCGGTCGGCTTCACCGAGCTCGGGGCCCGGCAGGTCAAGAATATCCCGCAGCCGATCCACGCCTACCTGATCGCGCCGCCTGCGGCAGCGCTCCAGGCGGCGGAGCCGCTCACCGCCCATGGACGATCCCGGCCCGCCTCCAACCCGTCCCGGCGCGGACGCGGCGGCTATGTCGGGGCGGCGGTGGCGGCCGTGCTTCTCTGCGTCGGGCTGCTCGTCGGTCTCCTCGCGGGGCCGCCGCTCTACGAGACGATCCGGTCCAAGGGGCTCGCGCTCGGCGGGTCCGAGCCGCGCGTCGCGACCGGGCCCGCGACCCCTCCGTTGAACGAGGAGCGCCAGCCCGCGACCGGACAGGCCGCCGACACACCGTCCGCCCCGCGCCCGGCCAGGGCCGCCCCGCCCGCGGACAAGCCGCCCCGGCAGGCGCAGCGCGACGTGCCGAAAGTCGAGCCGCCGAAGCCGCCGACGACCAAGCCCGAGCCGGCCAAGCCGGAGCCGGCCCGGCCCGAGGCCGTCAAGCCAGAGGCGGCGAAGCCCGCCCGTGCCCTGCCGGCGGATCCGGCCGCCGCCTATGCGGCGCTCGCCTCCGACGGCGTGCTGCCCGACGCCCGGACCCTGCCGGAATTGTATCACAACGCCCGGGCGCACGAGGCGAAGGGCGAGCGCGCGGCGGCGCTCACGGCCTATGCCGCGCTCGCGCCGCTCGCGGGCGAGTATCTAGACCCGCATCTTCGCCATGCCTCTCTCCTGCGGGCCGTGAAGGGCCCGAACGCGGCCCGGCAGACCTACGCTTCGCTCGCCCGCACCAACCCGTCCCGCGCGACCGCGATCGTGTCGGCGCTCTCGACCGAGAACGATGATCGCACCGCGAAGCTCGAAGCCTTCGCGGCAGCCAACCCCGGCGCGGCCGGGGCCGCGGATTACCTGATGGCCGAGGCGCTGATGGAACGCCGCGACGGCGGCCCCACGCTGACCGAGCGACGCCTCGCCTTCGACGCGCTCGACCGCTTCCTGGAAGCCGCGAGCGCGGGCGAACTTGCCGGCCAGTTCATCGACCGCGCCGTCCTCGATGGATGGTTGGACGGGGCTCGGAAGCGCCGGAGCGAGATCGAGGCCTCCTTCACGAGCGCTGCGACCCGCCCTACCGCCGCCTTCAGCCGGACGGCTACCGGATGGCTCGCCCGCTTCACCCTGCCCGAGCCCGCGACCACGGCCTCGGTCCGGGTCGGCGAGCGCGGCGAGTTCGAGCCCCTCGGCGCGTCGCGCCAGGCGGAGGCCCGGCCCGGCAAGTCGCCGAGCCTTGAGAAGGAACTGCCGGCAAGTTCGGGACGCACGACCCTCTACGTCGCCTATCGCGACCGCGCCGGGCGCGAGGCCGGGCCCTTCCCGCTCACCTTCGATCCGCCGGCGGCCGAGGCCGATGCCGGCAGGGCGACGCTGGAACGCTTTCCGGACAGCTGGGTCGCCTTCCGGCCGGACATCCCCGATCTCCTGTCCTTCGCGGGCCTCGTCAGCAACCGCTGCGCCATCGCCCGGGCGACGATCGGCTTCGGAGACGCCCCGCCGCGCGAAAAACTGCCGATCCCGCCCTGCGACACGACCGGTCCGGCCGCGATGCCGTCGGGCGCCTCGCTCCTCACGCTGCCGGACGGGACCGACACGGTGCAAATCCAGCTCACCTATGCGGACGGCACGGAGAGCCAGGTCCGGTCCTTCCACCGGCCCTGAAGCCCGGCCAGCGCGAGCGAAGCTCGGGTCAGGCCAAAGCGGCCGTCAACGCCCTCTCGAGCTCGGCCTGGCTGAACGGCTTCTGCAGGACGGGGCGGTCCTTCCAGGCGCCGTCGATCCCGGCCGCGCCATAGCCTGTCGAGAACAGGAAGCGGATGCCGCGCCGGGCAATCACGTCCACGACCGGATAGATCGGCTCGCCCGCCAGATTCACGTCGAGGATGGCGAGGTCGAAGCTCGCGCTCTCGGCCAGCTGGACCGCCTGGGCGAGGCGGCCGGCCGGTCCCACGACCTCGGAACCGAAATCGAGCAGCATGTCCTCGAGCAGCATCGAGATGGCGACCTCATCCTCGACGACGAGGATCTTCAGACCGGAGAGGCCGGCGGGCATGCGCGTGTCGGTATCGGCCATCATATCGTTCCAGTCTCTATGGTGCCGATTGCGCCGCGTCGGTCAAATCGCGTCAGCGTGACTCGGGCGCCTCCGCGCGTGGAACACCCGCCCAGAGCTGACCCGCCCCGCGCTGTGTGGCGTTGCGAAACGCGTTCGCATACGCAAAATTAACCCTCCTGACGGGATGCTTGCAGCCGCCATTCAGATGTCCTTCGTCACACATTTGGTCGCTCTCCTCTCCGGACAGAGCGGGATCCACGAGCGCCTGTTGGCTGGTGAGGCCGAGATGCCGCGGGATCGTCTCGCTGCAGCCGCGATCCTCGTCCATGTGGCGCGTGTCGACGGTCGCCTGGACGGACCGGAGCGGGTGGCACTGGTTGTGCTGCTGGCGGAACGGTTCGGCCTCCGCGACGACGTGGCGACGGCCCTGGTGGCGCGTGGCGACGGATTGGATCGCGAGGTCGACGATGTCGCGGCGCTGATCGAGATGTTGGGGCACGAGACGGATGCAGGTGACAGGAAACGGCTTCTCGCGATGGCCTATGGCGTCGCCGCAGCCGACGGGGTGGTTCAGGAATTCGAAGACGACCTCATCTGGCGGATGGGCCACCTCCTCGGCTTCGACGACGGCACGATCGACGCCGTCCGGGCCGAGGCCCTCGGCGACGCCTCTCGCGCCTGAATCGATGCGCGGCGGTGGCGAAGCCAAGCTGCCGGTGCTGATCGTGCTCCACCAGGAGCAATCCACGCCGGGCCGGGTCGGACGCCTCCTGGTCGAGCGCGGACACTCCCTCGATGTTCGGCGGCCCCGCTACGGCGACCCGCTGCCCAACACGCTGGCGCATCACGCCGGCGCCGTCATCTTCGGCGGCCCGATGAGCGCCAACGACGACGACGAGTTCGTGCATCGCGAAATCGACTGGATCGGCGTCGCCCTGAAGGAGGAGAAGCCGCTCCTCGGTCTCTGCCTCGGCGCCCAGATGATGGCCCGCCACCTCGGTGCCCGGGTCTATATCCACGAGGGCGGCCGGGCCGAGATCGGCTATTACCCGCTCCTTCCGACCGAGCACGGGCTCGCCCTCTCGGCCGAGATCGGCGCGTCCTGGCCGGGCCATGTCTATCACTGGCACCGCGAGGGCTTCGATTGCCCGCCCTGCTCGCGGACGCTCGCGACCGGGGACGACTTTCCGACCCAGGCCATGAAGGTCGGTCGCGCCGCCTACGGGCTGCAATTCCACCCCGAGGTCACCCACGCCATGATGTGCCGCTGGACGGTCCGCGGCCATGCCCGGCTCGGGATGCCGGGCGCCCAGGACCGCTCGCGTCAGATCGAGGGACGCTTCATGCACGATCCCGCCGTGCGGCGCTGGCTCGACGCCTTCCTGGACCATTGGCTCTCGGGCGGCGATCCGGCCCGCGCCGTGCCATGCGCGAGCGCGCAGGCGGCGGGCTGACATCCATCCGGGATGGTCTATCCTGGGGCCGGAAGGATCGCCCCATGCGCCACCCCCGTTCACCCGGACGAGCCCTCGCCGGCATCCTGCTCATGCTGGCGGCAGAGCCGGCGCTGGCGCAGCGGGTCGGCATCGCCGCGGCCGTGAATCCGGCCTCGACCGGAACCCCGCCCGGACGGGGCGCCCGCACCCTGACGATCGGCGAGGGCGTCCTGTTCCGAGAGCGGATCACGACGTCGTCGGCCGGGTCGATGCAGGTGCTGTTCATCGACAAGAGCACGCTGAATATCGGCCCCGGCGCGACCGTCGTCGTGGACGAATTCGTCTACGACCCGAATGCCGGCATCGGCCGGACCACCCTGTCGGTCGGGCGCGGCATCCTGCGCTATGTCGGGGGCGAGGTGAGCCACGCCGGCGGCACCAGCATCCGGACGCCCGAAGCTGTGCTCGGCGTGCGGGGCGGCACCGTGACGGTCGAGCGTCGGGGCAATCAGACCCGGGTCGTCGGCGGCTACGGCGCGATCACGGTCCAGCCGACCGCCGGCGGCGAGCCGGTGCTGCTGCGTCCGGGCTATGCCGTGACCGTCGGGCCGGCCGGGATCGTGGAAGGTTTCGGGCGGGTCCGTCCCGGCGAGGTTTCGCGCCAGATCGCGTCGACCACGAGCCGCGCGGGCCAACGCGGCGGCGCCCGTCGCATCCCGACCGATGCCATGGCGGCCGGCTACGGTGTCGGAGACCGGGCCGTTCCCAACCCCGCCTGCCTCGAAGGCTCGCCCACCTTCCCGGGCGCCCGATCGTCGCGCTGCTACGGGCAGCCGCTCGACCTCGAGCGAGGCGCCGACGAGATCACGCGCGGCGGGCGGAGCGGTGTGATCGGGACTCCTCTCAGGCCGGTGACGGCCATCCCGCCGGTGACGGCCGGCCCGCCGCTGACGACAGGCCCCCTCGTTCGGCCCTGAGGTCGGACCGAGCCGCCCCATGCTGCCTGCTGGCCGAAGCTACGCGGAGGTGGAGGCCGCCTTCCGATGGCAGGTACCCGAATACTACAATATCGGCGTTGACGCCTGCGACCGCTGGGCGAAGCGGGAGCCGGACCGCGTCGCGCTGGTTCATGTCGGGGCCGGCGGCGAAGTCCGCGAGGTCACCTACGGCGAGCTGAAACGGCTCTCGAACCGCTTCAGTCATCTCCTCCTCGCGAACGGATTGCAGCGAGGCGACCGGGTCGGCATCCTCCTGCCCCAGGCGGTCGAGACAGCCGTCGCGCATCTCGGGATCTACAAGGCGGGCCTGATCGCGATCCCGCTCTTCGGCCTGTTCGGACCGGAGGCGCTCAGCTTCCGGCTCTCCGATTCCGGCGCCCGGGCCGTCGTCACCGATGCGGGCGGGGCCGCGAAGCTCGCTGGGATCCGGGCCGGGCTGCCCGACCTCTCCCTCGTGCTGTCCGTCGACGGCGCGGGCGAGGGCGTGGCCGACCTCGCCTCCGGCATGGCGGCCCAGCCGGACGCCTTCGAGCCCGTTCGGACCAGGGCGGACGATCCGGCCCTCATCATCTACACCTCCGGCACGACCGGGCAGCCCAAGGGGGCCCTGCACGCGCATCGCGTGCTCCTCGGCCACCTTCCGGGCGTGGAGATGAGCCACGACCTCCTGCCGCAGCCTGGCGACCGGATCTGGACGCCGGCGGATTGGGCCTGGATCGGCGGGCTCCTCGACGTGCTGCTGCCCGCGCTTCATCACGGCGTGTCGGTCGTGGTGCGGCGCTTCGAGAAATTCTCGGCCGAGGCCGCCTTCGACCTGATGCGCGACCACGGCGTACGCAACGCCTTTTTGCCGCCGACGGCCCTGAAGTTGATGCGGGCGGTGCCGGACGCGGAAAGCCGCTGGCAGCTCCGCCTGCGGACCGTCGCGTCCGGCGGGGAGACGCTCGGGGCGGAGCTCCTCGACTGGGGTCGGCGCGTCTTCGGCGTGACCATCAACGAATTCTACGGCCAGACCGAATGCAACATGGTCGTGTCCTCGGCCGCGACGCTGATGCCGGCCCGGCCCGGGATCATGGGTCGGGCCGCGCCGGGCCACGTGGTCGATGTCGTCGACCAGGACGGCCGCGTGCTTCCTCCAGGGGAACTCGGCGCCTTCGCCGTCAGGGCGCCCGATCCCGTGATGTTCCTCGGCTATTGGAACGACCCGGAGGCGACCCGGGCCAAGTTCCGGGGCCGGTGGCTCGTCACCGGCGATCTCGGCACGAAAGACGAAGAGGGCTGGCTCCGCTTCGTCGGCCGCGACGACGACGTCATCACCTCCTCCGGCTACCGCATCGGGCCGGGCGAGATCGAGGATTGCCTGATCCGCCATCCCGCCGTTCGCATGGCAGGCGTGGTCGGAAAACCGGATCCGGGCCGGACCGAGATCGTGAAGGCCTTCATCGTGCTGAACGACGGACACCCGCCGGATCCGGGCCTCGCCCGCGAGCTCCAGGACCATGTCCGGCATTTCCTCGCCGCCCATGAATATCCGCGCGAGATCGCCTTCGTGGCCGAGCTGCCGATGACGACCACGGGCAAGGTCATCCGCCGCGAGCTGCGCGCGCTCGCCTAAAGGCCCGGCCGGCGCTTCGCCGAAGGGACGAGCCGGCGAGCCTCGACAAGCGGGCCTCACCCGCTACAACGCCCCGAGACAAGAAGATCGGGAGGTTTCGCGATGAGGATGTTGCTCACGGCCTGTGCGTTCAGTGCCCTCGCCCTTGCCACGGGGGCCATGGCCCAGACCGTGAAGATCGGCGTCACGGTCTCGACCACCGGGCCCGCCGCCTCGCTCGGCATCCCGGAGGCGAATACCGCGAAGCTCTTCGGCAAGGAACTCGGCGGCATGCCGGTCGAGATCGTGGTCCTGGACGACGGCTCCGACTCGACGCGCGGCGTCGCCAATACCCGCAAGCTCCTGACGGACGAGAAGGCGGACGTGATCGTCGGCTCCTCGACGACCCCGGTCTCGCTCGCGATGATCGAGGTGGCGAGCGAGACGAAGACCGCGATGATTTCGCTCGCGGCCTCCGCCGCCATCGTATCGCCGATGGACGAGAAGCGCCGCTGGGTCTTCAAGACGCCGCAGAACGACCGGCTGATGGCGGACGCCATCGCCGACCACATGGCGGCCACGAAGGTGAAGTCGGTCGGCTTCGTGGGCTTCAACGACGCCTATGGCGACGGCTGGCTGAACGTGATCACGCCGGCCCTCAAGAGCCGCAACATCGAGCTCGTCGCCTCCGAGCGCTATTCCCGCACCGATACGAGCGTCACCGGACCGGTCCTGAAGCTGATGGCCGCGAAGCCCGACGTGGTCCTCGTCGCGGGATCCGGGACCCCGGCGGCGCTGCCGCAGAAGACGCTCCGGGAGCGCGGCTATGCCGGCAAGGTCTACCAGACCCACGGCGCCGCGAATGGCGACTTCCTCCGCGTCGGCGGCAAGGATGTCGAGGGCACCATCCTGCCGGCCGGACCGGTCCTGGTGGCCTCGCAGCTGCCGGATTCGAGCCCGCTCAAGAAGGTTGGAATGGAATACGTGGCCAAATACGAGGCCCAATACGGGCCCGGCTCGTCCTCCACCTTCGGCGCTCACGGCAACGACGCCTTCGCGCTTCTCGCCGCCGCCCTGCCGGTCGCCGCGAAATCCGCCAAGCCCGGCACGGCCGAATTCCGGGCGGCGCTCCGCGACGCCCTCGAGGGCCTGAAGGACGTGGTCTACAGCCAGGGCATCGTCACGATGACCAAGGACGACCATGTCGGCCAGGACAAGCGCGCCCGCGTGATGGTCACGATCGAGAACGGCGCCTGGAAGCTCCTGCCCGACACCGCGACGCAGTAACTCCCCGTCATTCCGGGGCCGCGAAACGGAACCCGCCACGGAAGCGAGCCGAGCGGGAAGCGGTCCATACCGCGCGCGGTGGACGCACGATGCGCCCCGCGCAGCACGTCGACACCCCGCCGCCCTGACCCCATATTAGGCCTCACATATCGGAGGCGCCCATGTTCTCTCTTTTCCGCAAGAAATCCGAGCTGCCGAGCGCGGCCGACGCGCTGCCCGGCCGTCCGAACCCGATCCCCACGGCCGACAAGCATCATGTCAGCGGCCAGCAGCTGAAGGGCCCCTATCCCGAAGGCATGGAACAGGCCGTCTTCGGCATGGGCTGCTTCTGGGGCGTCGAGCGTATCTTCTGGAAGATACCGGGCGTTCATGTGACCGCGGTCGGCTATGCCGGCGGCACGACGCCGAACCCGACCTATGAGGAGGTCTGCTCCGGCATGACCGGCCAGAACGAGGTCGTGCTGGTCGTGTTCGACCCGAAGGTCGTGTCCTACGAGAGGCTCCTGAAGGCCTTCTGGGAGGGGCATGACCCGACCCAGGGCATGCGCCAGGGCAACGATGCCGGCACCCAGTATCGCTCCGGCATCTACGTGGCGAACGAGGCCCAGCGCCGGGCGGCGGAGGCCTCGCGGGGGGCCTTCGGGCGCGAGCTGACGAAGGGCGGCTACGGGCCGATCACGACCGAGATCGTCCAGACGGGGCCCTTCTACTTCGCCGAAGATTACCACCAGCAATACCTGGCCAAGAATCCGGGTGGCTATTGCGGGCTCGGCGGGACGGGCGTGTCCTGCCCGGTCGGCCTCGCCGCCTGATGTCCGAGGCGGAAGCGAAGCCGGCGGCTACCGCCGGGTTGGCACAGGTGGCCCGAACGGGGAGGCCGCTCCGCCGCGTGATGCTGGCCGAGAGATGGACCGAGAGGATCATCTTCTCGAGCCGGTGGCTGCTCGCGCCCTTCTATGTCGGCCTCGTCGCCGCGCTGTTGGTGCTCCTCCTGAAATTCGCCCAGGAGCTGTTCCACTTCGTCTCCCACCCGTTCCGGGGCACCGAGGCGGACACGATCCTCGGCGTGCTCACGCTGATCGACCTCACCTTCACGGGGTCGCTGATCGTGATCGTGATCTATTCGGGCTACGAGAATTTCGTCTCGAAGATCGACGTCGAAGCGACCGAGGACTGGCCGGAATGGATGTCGAAGATCGACTTCACGGGCCTCAAGCTGAAGCTGATGTCCTCGATCGTGGCGATCTCGGCGATCCAGCTGCTCAAGATCTTCATGAACCTGAAGAACACGTCGGACCGCGAGATTGCCTGGTATGTCGGGCTGCACGTCGTCTTCGTGGTGTCGGGCCTCGTCTTCGCCCTCACGGACCGGATCGGGGGGGAGACCGCCCAAGGAAAGGCGGCCGCGAAGCCGCACTTGTAGGCCGCGGCGCCTTGCTCTGCGCGGGAGGAAGGGCCTCTGTCGCTCAGGTCGTCCTGCCTTCCGCCGCGCGCCGGATCGGGGCGCAGATGTCGGTGCTGAGCTTGTCGAGTTGCGGGCAGGCGTTGACGAGATACCAGTCGCGCAGGGTCGGCTGCGACGGCGCGACCAGCATCGCCACGAGCACGAATCCGCCGACCAGCGCGACGAGGATGATGAGAAAGCGCATGCGGTGATCCTAAAGGGGGTGCGACAGCTCAAATCGATCCGGGCCTGCCCGTTCCCGGATGTCGCTTAGTTCGTGCCGCGTCCCGGAAGAGACAACCCATCCATCGCGCCCTGCGGCAGGCCGGGTTGTGGTTTCGACCGCTCCTCGGCCGCCTTGCGGTCCGGCCTGTCCGGGTCGGCGCGCCGGGGCGCGGGGGCCGCGACCCGCGATTTCGGCGGCTCGACGCATTCGGCGAACCGCATCCCGGCGAACAGGACGGCGCCGTCTTGTGCCACGACTCGGAAGGTCGGTGGGAGACCGTCGGCCCCGGGTTGCCAGCGGATGGGATCGGCGGCGTCCCGTTCGAGGTCGCGCGGCGCTCCCCCCTGCTGCAGGTTGTCGTAATCCGGCCCGTAGGCCGTTGCGAGCCGGCCGTTCACGACCACCTGGAGGACGACGAGCCGCTCCGGCGTCAGGGGCCGAAGCGGGTTTTCGCGGGCCATCTCGCCCCTGCGCACGACCCAAACCTTCGGTCCTTTTCCGGGTGGGGCGTAGAGCGCGGCCTTCGCCCCGCAATCCACTGCGGGCGGGACGGCTTGCGCAATGGCGGTTCCCCCGTACAGCAACGTTGCGGCCGCCGCGCCGAATCCTCTCGGCAGGATGGTGTGGATCATGGCCCGATGGACCGGGAAAGCGTGGCCGTTCTGGGGCCGGGCATCACGTTCCTGGCCGGCTTCTCGCCGGCGCGCTCGTCCGTGAGAGGCTCGACAGCGAGGCGAGCTACTTCTCCGGGCGGGCGCCGGTGGCGGCCACGATCCGGCCCCAGCGCTCGACGTCGCCCTTGAGCATCGTCCGGAAAGCCTCCGGCGAGGTCGGGTAGGGCTCGGCGCCGATCTTTGCCATGAAGTCCCGCATGTCGGGCTCGCCCAGGATCTCGCCGACATCGCGGTTGATCTTGGCGACAAGGGCCGAGTCGAGCCCCGCCGGACCCAGGATCCCCCACCAGGGATTGACGTCGAAACCCGGCAGGCCCGATTCCGCCACCGTCGGCACGTCCGGCGTGACCGACGTTCGCACGGCGCTCGTCACCGCGATGGCCCTTACCACCCCGTCCTGGACCTGGCCGATCACCGACGGGACCGCCGCGATCCCGGCCTCGACATGGCCGCCCGAGATGTTGGTGATGGCCTGGGCGATGCCGCGATGGGCGACATGCACCATGTTGATCTGAGCCTCGCTCTTCAGCATCTCGCCGATGATGTGGTTCACGGAGCCGACGCCGGAGGTCGCGTAGTTCAGCGGGTCCTTGCGGGTCCGGGCGAGAACGATCAAGGCGCGAAGGTCTCGCGCGGGCAGCTGCGGGCTCGCGATGACGTAGAACCCGGCCCGGGCGAGCGTCGCCACGGGCTGGAAGTCGCGCACGGAATCGAAGGGCTGGTTCGGGTAGAGATGGGGATTGATCGCCTGCGATCCCTCGTAGGTAACCAGCAGCGTGTGGCCGTCCGGCGCCGCTTTCGCGACCGAAGCCGTGCCGATATTGCCGGCTGCCCCGACCACGTTCTCGACGATCACGGGCTGGTTCCAACGCCGGCTCAGCCGGTCACCGATCGCCCGCGCGAGCACGTCCGTGGTGCCACCCGCGGCCTGGGGCACCACGAGGCGCACGAGGCGCGTGGGGAAGGGCTGAGACTGCGCGAAAACCTGGGCCGGCAGGAGCAGGCCCAGCATGACGGCCAGGAGAGCGGCGACCCGGCGCTCGAGCGTGACGACCGTCCCTCCCTGGTGCCGGTCGTGCCTTGTGGTCACGCTCTCGACGAGATGGTACCGCCACCCCGGCTTGAACGGGGGACCTCTAGATCCACAATCTAGCGCTCTAACCAACTGAGCTATGGCGGCCCGAAGGCGCGCTGTAGCGCTCCGATAGGTCGAAAACAAGGCCGGCATTCCGTCCCGGGCCGCCGCGGGCTATCACCGATGCCGGCTTCGCGGCGGGGATCATGTCGGATTTCGCAAAATCCTATCTCGGCCGTCTCCGCGGGACAGTCGGCTCGCGCCTGCTCCTCGTGCCCGGCATGAGGGTCGTGGTCGAGGATGGGGCCGGCGCGATCCTGCTGCAGCTTCGCTCCGATTACGGCGTCTGGGGCCTGCCCGGCGGCGTGCCGGACGAGGGCGAGGGCGCCGAGGCGGTCGCGATCCGCGAGACCGAGGAGGAGACCGGCATCCGGATCGCCGACCCGCTGCCCTTCGGTTTCGCCTCCGACCCCGCCCACGAGGTCTGGACCTACCCGAACGGCGACCGCTGCCATTATTTCACACTGCTCTACGCGGCCCGGACCTTCTCGGGCGAGTTGATCGCCTCGAACGACGAGAGCCTCCGGGTCGGCTGGTTCCGGCCCGACGCCCTGCCCGACCTGATGCCGGTGATGCAGCGCACCCTGGACGCCTATGGCCGTTTCCGCGCGACCGGCCTGTTCCAGTCGATCTGAGGAGCGGGCTTCGCCCGACGCGTCCGGGCTGCCCGCCTGGTGCCCGTGCGGTTCGCGTTGACCATCGGCCGGGAGACGGGCTAGATCAGCGCGTTGCACCCGTAGCTCAGCTGGATAGAGCGTTGCCCTCCGAAGGCAAAGGTCACACGTTCGAATCGTGTCGGGTGCGCCACCCTCGCCAAGTCTGTCTAAACTGCCGGCGGACCTCGTCGTCTCGGACGCTCTAGGGTTAAGCGTCTTCCTCTCGCCTCAGCAGCTCGGTCTCCGAGAATAGCGGCCCCACGGCCCGCAACCGGCCTCGTGGGGCTCGCGCCGGGGACGTGAACAAGGTCTCGTGGAGGAGGGTAGGATGGCCAAGGGCTATTGGATCGTGCGCGTCGACATCGCCGATCTCGAGCGCTACGGCGCCTATGTCGCGGCCAACGGCGCCGTCTTCGCAGCCCACAATGCCCGCTTCCTGGCTCGGGCCGGCCGTTCCGAGACGCTCGAGGGATCGAGCCGGAGCCGGAACGTCGTGCTGGAATTCCCGACCTACGAGGCCGCGCTCGCCTGCTGGCATTCGGCCGAATACCAGGAGGTGCTGGCGCTCAGGACACCTGTCTCGACGGCCGACCTCCTGGTCATCGAGGGCTACGAGGGTCCGCAGCCGGGAGATTCGTAACGCCGACGGGCCGCTGCGCGATCAGGGGTCCGGCCGGACATCCTCGTCGGAGATCACCACCTCGTGGTGGGCGCAACGCGGCTCGAAACGGGCGAGGAGTTCGCGCGCCCGGGGCGCGACATTCGCCCTTTCGTAATCCTCGCCCGCGAACAGCTTCACGGCATCGATCGACTCGAAGCGGGTGACCGTCGTGAACTCGATCTCGCCGCCGGTGGTCGCCCGCCGGAGCACATGGCCTCCGCGGAAGCCGGCGAGCCGTGCGGCCGCCGGCAGGAAGGTGGCCCGCAGGAAGGCCGCGTAGAGTTCGGCATCCGCCTCGCTCCTGGCCCAGCCTCGCCAGATTCGCGCGATCATCACCATTTCCCACGTTGCGGGCGGAACTCTGGAAGGGTGCGGCGGGCCTGTCTTGGTCGATCTTGCGAGGGAGGGTCGCCTCACCGCCCGCGCGCGATCGCCAGCATGGCCTCCGTATCCAGATGGGCCTCGACATGGTCCGCGAGGGCGTCGAGCGCGCGCTCGATCCCGTCGTCATAGCGGAGCGTCGAAGCGGCACCGAACTCGGCCAGATAGGCCGACCGGAAAGCGTCGGACGTGAAGAGGCCGTGGACGTAGCTGCCCTGCACTCGCCCGTCCGGGCTCGAGGCCCCATCCGGGCGGTCGCCCGCGAGGCTCAGGATGGGGCGGTCGCAATCAGGTCCTTCGGTGCGGCCGAGATGGATCTCGTAGCCGGCGAAAGCTGCGCCGCTCGCGAGATGACGGCCGGAGGCCGGTTCGGTCACCTTCTCCCCGGTCAGCACTGTCTCGACATCGAGGAGGCTCAGGCCCGGCGCCTCGCCGGCGGGACCCTCGACGCCGTCGGGATCGGCGATGCGCCGCCCGAGCATCTGGTAGCCGCCGCAGAGGCCGAGCACGCGCCCGCCGCGGCGGTGATGGGCGAGGAGGTCGATGTCCCAGCCCTGGCCGCGCAGGAAGGCGAGATCGCCCAGCGTCGATTTGGAGCCCGGCAGGATGACGAGGTCCAGATCGCCGGGCAGCGCCTGGCCCGGACGGATGAAACGGAGGTCCACCCCGGGCTCCTGGCCGAGCGGATCGAGATCGTCGAAATTCGCGATCCGGGCGATCACCGGCACGCCGATCCGAAACCGGCGGCCGCCATGCCCGGCCGCGGGAGCGCGCGCGAGGTCGAGCACGTCCTCGGCCGGAAGGTCGGCGGCGACGGGCAGCCAGGGCACCACGCCGAGCGAAGGCCAGCCGGTCCGCCCGGTGATGGCCGCGAGCCCGGAATCGAAGAGGCGCGGTTCGCCCCGGAAACGGTTGATCACGAAGGCCCGGATCCGGGCCCGCTCCGCCGGCTCGAGCACCGCATGCGTGCCGACGAGACTCGCGATGACGCCGCCCCGGTCGATGTCGCCGACGAGCATCACGGGCAGGTCGGCCGCCTCCGCGAAACCCATATTGGCGATGTCGCCGGCCCGCAGGTTGATCTCG
The DNA here is from genome assembly GCF_964242715.1 of uncultured Enterovirga sp. Classification (NCBI taxonomy): domain Bacteria; kingdom Pseudomonadati; phylum Pseudomonadota; class Alphaproteobacteria; order Hyphomicrobiales; family Methylobacteriaceae; genus Enterovirga; species uncultured Enterovirga sp. Next base: position 4,907 of record NZ_CAXTAZ010000017.1, on the reverse strand, counting down.
GCCGGGCTGCCGGCTCCCTCGACCAGGACGAGGTCGGCGCCTTCGGAGACGATCCCAAAACTGTCCAGCACGGCCGGCAGGAGTTCGGCCTTTCGGGAGCCGTAGTCGCGCGCCCGCATCTGGCCCCAGCGGCGGCCCTGGACGATCACCTGCGCGCCGGTATCGGTCTCGGGCTTGAGCAGGATCGGGTTCATGTGGACGCTTGCCGGCAGGTGGGCCGCGCGGGCCTGTACGGCCTGGGCGCGGCCGATCTCGCCGCCATCGGCCGTCACGGCCGCGTTGTTCGACATGTTCTGCGGCTTGAAGGGCACGACCATCAAGCCCCGCCGGGCGAAGAGGCGGCAGAGGCCGGCGACGAGCGTCGACTTGCCGACATTCGAGCCGGTGCCCTGGATCATGAGGGCGGGGGTGAGGCGGCCGGGATGTCGCGTCGTCACCGCCCCTTGTGCGACCCGGAGCCGGGAGGCGACAAGCCCCCGGGCAGCGCCCCGACGTAAGATGGCGAGGGAGGCATCATGGCGACGACACTCGAAAGCTTCGCGCAGGATCGCTGGGTCCGGCCCTCCTCCGGCCTCGCCGACATCCCGAGCGCGATCGACGGCCGCGTCGTCGCGCGCGCCTCCTCGTCCGGCCTGGACTTCGCCGCAATGGCCCGCCACGCCCGCAACGTGGGCGGGCCGGCGCTCAGGTCGCTGACCTTCCACGAACGGGCCGACATCCTGCGCGGGGTCGCGGCGGCGCTGAATGCCTGCAAGGAAGAGTTCTACGAGCTCGCCGCCGAGACCGGCGCGACCCGAAGCGACAACCTCGTCGATATCGACGGCGGCATCGGCACCCTCTTCGCCTACGCCTCGCGCGGCCGGCGCGAGCTGCCCTCCGAACGCTTCGTGGTCGAGGGCGAGGTCGAGCCGCTGTCGCGCGCCGGCGGTTTCGTCGGGCTGCATGTCCTGACGCCGCGCCACGGCGTCGCCCTGCATATCAACGCCTACAACTTCCCCTGCTGGGGCATGCTGGAGAAGCTCGGCCCCGCGATCCTGGCCGGCATGCCGGTGATCACGAAGCCGGCCACCGCGACCGCGTATGTGGCGGAAGCCGTGATACGGGCGATCGTCGCGACGGGCCTCCTCCCCGAGGGCGCCCTGCAGCTGATCGTGGGCTCGACCGGCGACCTCCTCGACCACCTCACAGGGCAGGACGTCGTCTCCTTCACGGGCTCGGCCGAGACCTCGGAGCGGCTGCAGAACCATCCGGCGATCGGCCGCAACGCCGTCCGGTTCATCGCCGAGCGCGATTCGCTGAGCGCCGCCATCCTGGCGCCCGATGCCGGGCCGGGCACGCCGGAATTCGACCTCTTCGTCACGGAGGTCGTGCGCGAGATGACCGTGAAGGCCGGGCAGAAATGCACCGCCATCCGGCGCGCCCTCGTGCCGCGCGAGCACGAGGTGGCGGCGATCCAGGCACTGCGGACGGCCCTCGGCCTTGTGACGATCGGCGACCCGCGCCTGCCCGACACCCGGATGGGCGCGCTCGTCAGCCGGTCCCAGCGCGAGGCCGTGCGGGCGCAGGTGGCAAAACTCGCGACCGAGGCCGAGATCGTGTTCGGCGATCCCTTCCGGGTCGAGGCCGACGGAATTGACCCGGAGGCTGGCGCCTTCATGGCGCCCGTCCTCCTCCGCTGCGACCGGCCGGCCGAGGCGAGCCTCGTCCACACGGTCGAGGCCTTCGGTCCGGTCGCGACCGTGATGCCCTATGACGGTTTGGACGAGGCCGTGGCGCTCGTCGCCCGCGGCGAGGGGAGCCTCGTCGCCTCGATCTTCACCTACGATCCGGAGGCGGCCGCCGCCCTCGCCTTCGGCATCGCGCCCTATCACGGCCGCCTCCTCGTCCTCGACCGGGACAGCGCGCCGGAATCGACGGGGCATGGCTCGCCCCTGCCCGGCCTCCTGCATGGCGGGCCGGGACGGGCCGGCGGCGGCGAGGAGTTGGGCGGGCTCCGGGGCGTGTTCCACTACCTGCAGCGGACCGCGATCCAGGGCTCGCCCGCGCGCCTCGCCTCACTGACCCGGTCCTGGATCCGGGGGGCGCCCGCGCCGGCGACGCCGCGACACCCGTTCCGGCTCGGCTATGACGAACTCCGGATCGGCGACACGATCGAGACCGCGAGCCGCGCGATCACGCTGGACGACATCGAGCATTTCGCCCGCTTCACCGGCGACACCTTCTACGCCCACATGGACGAGGAGGCGGCGGCCGCGAACCCGTTCTTTCCGGGCCGGGTCGCGCATGGCTATCTCATCCTGTCCTTCGCGGCCGGGCTGTTCGTCGATCCTGCCCCCGGACCGGTGCTGGCGAATTACGGGCTCGATTCGCTGCGCTTCCTGAAGCCGGTCTCGCCCGGCGACACGATCCGGGTGCGGCTCACGGTGAAGCGCAAGACCGAGTCCCGGAAGCCCGAATATGGCGAGGTGCGCTGGGACGCCGAGGTCTTCAACCAGCACGGCGACACGGTCGCCCGCTACGACCTCCTGACCATGAACGCCCGGGCGGGGTGAGGAGAAAACCGCGTCAACTCACCGGAACGGGAAAGGCCGCCAGCGAGAGTTCCGCGATCCCGGTCAGGTCGGCTCGGGTCGCGCCGGCTGCGGCCTGGACGCCCATGCCCTGCACGACCGCGAAGACGTAGCGTGCGAGGGCGGCGGGATCGGCCGATTCCGGCAGGTCGCCCTCATCCTGGGCGCGCGCGAACCGCTCCCGAAAGCGCTCCTCGCCGGCCGCTCGCCGGCAGGCGAGTTCGTTCGGGATGGTCTCGGCACCAGCGCCGCAGGCGAGGCCTCCTTGCAGGAGAAGACAGCCGGGCGGGTTGCCCGGGGCGGTCAGGAGATCGGCCGTGCCCCGCAGCATCCGGTCCGCCGCTTCGCGCGCCGTCGGGGCGGCCAGGACGCAATCCAGGAAGGCGGCACGCTGTTCGAGATAGCGGTCGAGGGCCGCCTTCAGCAGCCCCTCCTTGTTGCCGAAGGCGGCATAGAGGCTCGGCGGGTTGATCCCCATCGCCTTCGTCAGGTCGGCCAGCGACGCCCCCTCGTAGCCCTTGCGCCAGAACAGCTCCATGGCGCGGTCGAGGGCCTCGTCCTTGTCGAAGGCGCGGGGCCGTCCCATCGCCATTGCGTGTCTCCCGAAGATTTCTTATCATCCGCTACATAAGAACCTTGACGCCGGCCGTCCACTCCCACATTTGTAGCATCTGTTACAAATCTGGAACGAGCCATGGACCCGTCGACGGTCACGTCATCCCCCTCCCGTTTGCGACGTTCCCTGATCGGCGTCGGCCTCGTCGCCCTCGCCGGCTTCGGCGTGCCGTTCTACCTGCGGGCGCCCGGTCCTGCTGCCGAAGCCAGCACGGGGGCGGCCGCCCCGCCGGCAGCCGTCCCGGTCTCCGTCGCTTCGGTCGAGCCGCGCCAGGCCCAGATCTGGGACGATTTCTCCGGACGGCTCGAAGCCGTGGAACGGGTCGAGATCCGCTCTCGCGTGGCCGGGGCCGTGCAGGCCCTGCACTTCTCCGAAGGCGAGCTCGTGCGGGCTGGGGACCTTCTCGTGACGATCGATCCGGCCCCGTTCGTGGCCGAGGTGCAGCGGGCCGAGGCGCAGGTCGCGGCGGCGCAGGCCAGGGTCGCACTCGCCGCGGCCGATTACGAGCGCGGCCAGCGGCTGTTCGATTCGCGAACCGTCTCCCTCCGCGACCTCGACACACGCCTCAACGCCCACCGCGAGGCGCAGGCGAACCAGAAGGCGGCCGAAGCCGCCTTGCAATCGGCCCGGCTCAATCTCGGCTATACCGAAGTCCGCGCCCCTGTCTCGGGCCGCGTCGGCCGCCGTGAGATCACGGTCGGCAATCTGGTCGCCGCCGGCCCCGGCGCCGCGATCCTGACCAACCTCGTCTCGGTCAGCCCGATCTATGCGAGCTTCAACGCGGACGAGAACGCCGTGCTGCGCGCGCTCCAGGGCGTACAGGAGGGGTCCGGCGGTCGCGGAAAACTGGATCGCATTCCTGTCCAGATGACCTCGCTCGCCTCGGGTGCGGCCACCTTCGCGGGCCGTCTCCAGCTGATCGACAACCAGGTCGACCCCCAGAGCGGCACGGTCCGGGTCCGGGCCGTGTTCGAAAACCAGGACGGCTCCCTGATGCCGGGGCAGTTCGCCCGCCTCCGCATGGGCCAGGCGAAGACCGAGACGCTCCTCATGGTCGACGAGCGGGCCATCGGCACGGACCAGGACAAGAAGTTCGTTCTGGTGGTCGGCGCCGACAACAAGGCCCTCTACCGGGCCGTGACGCTCGGGCCATCGGTGGACGGGCTCCGCATCGTGACCGAAGGCCTGCAGCCCGGCGAGCGCATCGTCGTCAACGGGCTGCAGCGCGTCCGGCCCGGCGCTCTCGTTCAGCCGCAGGTCGTCGCGATGGGCGCGCGCCCCGGCCCGGCCGCCACGCCCGCACGCCTCGCCCAGCGCTGACCCGGCCGCGCGCCCGAAGAGCTTCGCCCGGGAGGGCGCCATGAACCTGTCCAAATTCTTCATCGACCGGCCGATCTTCGCCGGCGTGCTGTCGGTCCTGATCTTCGTGGCGGGGCTGCTCGCGCTGATCTCGATGCCGATCTCCGAATATCCGGAGGTCGTGCCGCCCTCGGTCGTGGTCCGGGCACAGTATCCGGGCGCGAACCCGAAGGTGATCGCCGAGACGGTTGCGACTCCGATCGAGGAGCAGATCAACGGCGTCGAGGGCATGCTCTACATGTCGAGCCAGGCCACGACCGACGGCCTGATGACGCTGACGGTCACGTTCCGCCTCGGCACCGATCCGGACAAGGCCCAGCAGCTCGTCCAGAACCGCGTGTCGCAGGCCGAGCCGCGCCTGC
>NZ_CAXTAZ010000016.1:0-85840 GCF_964242715.1 uncultured Enterovirga sp. | reverse complement strand
AATCGGTGCGCGGATCATAGGCGAGCTTCGGATAGAGCCCGACGCTCGCGGCCTGGGTGCCGAGATTGCCCATGAGCAGCGTGTAGCCGTCCGGCGCCGCCTTCTGCACCCGCCCGGCCCCGACCGTGCCGCCGGCCCCGACCGTATTCTCGACGACGACCTGCTGGCCGAGGGTGCGGGACATGTCGTCCGCCATGATGCGGGCGATGATGTCGGTCGTGCCGCCGGCCGAGAACGGCACGACGAGCGTGATCGGGCGCTGCGGATAGGTCTGGCCGGAGGCGCCTGTCGCGGCGAGTGCGGCGGCGAGCGCCGCGATGATGAGCTTCATGGTGTGTTGTTTCCCCCGACGTCTCTCAGGTTGTCACGGCCGGGCCTGTCCCGGCCACCCCGATCTTAGGATAGCCGCTCAGAGCCGGGCGGCCGGGACCAGCCCGGCCATGACGACGTAGTTGGCTAAGCGTTGTCGCCCCGGATCGCCCCGATCACGGCATCCGTCACCTGCCGGGTCGTCGCGGGCCCTCCGAGATCGGGCGTGTGCAGCGCGGGATCGGCGGTGACCCGCTCGATCGCCCGCATCAGTCGCTGACCCGCCACAGGCTCGCCGAGATGGTCCAGCATCATGGTGGCGGTCCAGAAGGTGCCGATCGGGTTCGCGATTCCCTTGCCGGTGATGTCGAAGGCCGAACCGTGGATCGGCTCGAACATCGACGGGAAGGTCCGCTCCGGGTTGATGTTCCCTGTCGGCGCGATGCCGAGCGAGCCGGCGAGCGCGGCCGCGAGGTCGGACAGGATATCGGCGTGGAGGTTCGTCGCCACGATCGTGTCGAGCGTCTCCGGCCGCATCGTCATCCGCATGGTCATCGCGTCGACCAGCATCTTGTCGGTCGTGACGTCAGGAAACTCGAGGGCGATCTCCGCCGCGATCTCGTCCCACATCACCATGGCGTGGCGCTGGGCGTTCGACTTCGTGACGATCGTGAGGAGTTTTCGCGGGCGGGACTGCGCAAGCCGGAAGGCGTAGCGCATGATCCGGGCGACGCCGGCCCGGGTCATGACCGAGACGTCGGTCGCGACCTCCTCGGGCAGCCCGCGATGGACCCGGCCGCCGACGCCCGCATACTCGCCCTCGGAATTCTCGCGCACGATCACCCAGTCGAGCTCCGGCCCCGTGACGGCCCGGAGCGGGCTCGTGATCCCGGGCAGGATCCGGGTCGGCCGGACATTGGCGTATTGGTCGAAGGGCTGGCAGATCGCGAGGCGGAGGCCCCAGAGCGTGACGTGGTCCGGCACGTCGGGCGCCCCGACGGCGCCGAAGAAGATCGCGTCGTGGCCCCGGATCGCGTCGAGCCCATCAGCCGGCATCATGATGCCGTGGCGCTTGTAATAGTCCGAGCCCCAGTCGAAATGATCGAAGCCGAGGCCGAAGCCGCTGCGTTCCGCCAGAGCCTCCAGCACCTCGATCCCGGCCGCGATCACCTCCTGGCCGATCCCGTCGCCCGGAATGGCCGCGATCCTGTAGGTCTTCATCATGGCCGGCTCCGACGAGGGTCCTGGCCGCTAGCAAATCCGGACGGCGCCGTCGATTGTCCGCGACAGCCGGCCGTTGACACGACCCGGCCCCGTTGGCGATGCAGGCCGGACGGCCCGTGAGAGGCCGCGGGAGGCGACATGGCCGAACTCGTGCTGAACCAGGACACGACCCTGCCGGAGGATGCTGCCTCCGCGACGCTCGTCGGGCGGGTCTGGCGGCCCGGGACCGGCCCCTCCGTCGTGCGCGTCCGGGCGGGTCGGCTCGAGGACGTGACCGAGAGCATCCCGACGGTCCGCGATCTCTGCGAGGCCGAGGACCCGGCCGCCGCCCTCAAGGCCGCGCGCGGCGTGGCCTTCGCCGATGTCGCATCCGTGCTGCGCAACACGCCGCTCGACGGCCGCGACACGGGGCGGCCCTGGCTTCTCGCGCCGCTCGATCTGCAGGCCGTGAAGGCAGCCGGCGTCACCTTCGCGGTCTCGATGCTGGAGCGGGTCATCGAGGAGCGCGCGCGCGGCAATCCCGACCAGGCGGCCGCGATCCGCGAGGAAATCGTCGGGCTCGTCGGCGAGGACTTCGCCAAGCTGAAGCCCGGCTCGCCGGAGGCCATGCACCTGAAGCAGGTGCTGATCGAGAAGGGCGCCTGGAGCCAGTATCTCGAGGTCGGCATCGGGCCGGATGCCGAGATCTTCTCGAAATGCCAGCCGATGGCCTCGGTCGGGACCGGCCAGGATGCCGGCATCCTGCCCAGCTCGACCTGGAACAACCCCGAGCCCGAGGTCGTGCTCGCCGTGTCCTCGGCCGGCCGCATCGTCGGCGCGACGCTCGGCAACGACGTCAACCTCCGCGACATCGAGGGCCGCTCGGCCCTCCTCCTGTCGAAGGCGAAGGACAACAATGCCTCCTGCGCGATCGGCCCCTTCCTGCGGCTCTTCGACGACGGCTTCTCGCTCGACGACGTCCGGCGAATGCGGGTCGACCTCCTGGTCGAGGGCCCGGAAGGCTATCGGCTCGAGGGCTTCTCCAGCATCAGCCGCATCAGCCGCGATCCGGTCGACCTCGTCGGGCAGATGATGGGCCGGCACCACCAATATCCGGACGGCGCCGTCCTCTTCCTCGGCACGCTCTTCGCGCCGAGCGAGGATCGCGACGAGCCCGGCCAGGGTTTCACCCACAAGGTCGGCGACATTGTCACCATTTCCTCGCCGCAGCTCGGCCGGCTCGTGAACCGGATGCGCCACACGGACGAATGCCCGCCCTGGACCTTCGGGGTCTCACACCTCCTGCGAAACCTCGCCGGACGAGGCCTGCTCCGGGCAGGATGATGCCATCCGCTCATCCCGGCGAAAGCCGGGATCCCGCAAACGTCCAGACTGGACCCGGCTTCCGCCGGGGTGAGCGGACAGGACAGGTTGGCGCGGCTGCTTCCGGCGGTCATGATGCAGGCGGGGGACCTTCATGGACGCGCTCTTCATCGGCCAGGCCTATATCGACGTCACCTTCCTGACCGACACGATCCCGACCGGGGACGACAAGCTCGTCGCCGACGAATACGCCATCTCCTTCGGCGGAAACGCGGTCACGGCCGCCTTCTGCTGCGCGAAACTCGGCATCGCGCCGGACCTCCTGGCCTCGGTCGCCGACGACTGGCTCGGCCGCATGTTCGTCGACATGGCGGCGCGCTACACAATCTCGGTCCACCACCGGAAGGTGCGGGAATCCTCGCTCTCCTTCATCATGCCGCGCGGCGGCCGGCGCGCGATCGTGCGCTGCCGCGACGACGACTATCTCCATCCCGTGCCGCCTTTGCATCTGCACGGGGCGCGGGCGCTGCATCTCGACGGCCACCAGCCGGATGCCGCGATCCACTACGCCAAGATTTTTCGCGAGGCCGGGGTGCTGACCTCGCTCGATGGCGGCGGGCTTCGGTCGAACACGCATGAGCTGCTCGAACTGATCGACGTCGCGATCGTGGCGGAGCGGCTCTGCGAGCAGATGGACCTCTCGCCGGCCGGGATGCTGGATTATCTCGCCTCGCGCGGCTGCCGCATCGGCGGCGTCACGCAGGGCGCGTCCGGCATGGTCTGGTACGACGAGACCGGCGAGCGCCGTCACCTGCCCGCCCTCGCGGTTCCGCCCGAACGGGTCATCGATACGAACGGCGCCGGGGACATCTTCCACGGCGCCTACATGTATTCGTACTTGGCCCGCCCCGACCTGCTCTGGCAGGACCATTTCGTCTTCGCCCGAGCCGCCTCGAGCTACGCCGTCCAGCATCTCGGCAACGAGCGCAGCCTGCCCGACCTCCGCGACATCGACCGGATCACGGCGGAGTTCCGTGAGCGGGAACGGATGGCCGTCGCCTGAGGCTACGGGCGCGGCTGGAGCAGGTTTGCGACCAGCCCGGTCCAGCCGGTCTGGTGCGAAGCGCCGAGGCCCAGGCCGGTGTCGCCGTGGAAGAATTCGTGGAAATGGACGAGGTCGCGGAAATGCGGGTCGTGCTGGAGCTTGGCCCGATCGCCATAGACCGGACGTGATCCGGCGCCGTCCCGCAGGAACAGCCCGGTCAGCCGCCGTGCGAGCTCGTCCGCGACCGCGTCGATGGTGAGGTATGTGCCCGAGCCCGTCGGGCATTCGATGCGAAACTCGTCGCCGTAATAGCTGTGGAAGCGGCGGAGCGACTCGATCAGCAGGAAGTTGAGTGGAAACCAGACCGGGCCGCGCCAATTCGAATTTCCGCCGAACAGGCCGGAATCGGAATCGCCCGGCACGTAGCGCACCGTGAGCGGCGTGCCGAGATCGGGCAGGTGATAGGGCTGGTCGCGGTAGATCCGCGACATCGACCGGATCCCGTGCGGCGACAGGAATTCGGTCTCGTCCAGCATCCGGCGCAGGAGCGCCTTCATGCGGTGACCGCGGAGCAGCGAGAGGAGCTTGCGGTCGCCGAGCCCCGGCTGCTGCCACCGTGAGACGAGCGCGGCGAGCTCCGGGCGGTTCTTCAGCACCCAGTCCATGCGCCGCGCGAAATCGGGCAGCCGCTGGAGGGTCGCGGGCTCGATCACCTCGACGGCGAAGAGCGGCACGAGGCCGACGATCGAGCGGAGCCGGAGCGGCAGCTTGCGGCCGTCCGGCAGGTCGAGCTCGTCGTAGAAGAACTGATCCTCCTCGTCCCACAGGCCGAGCCCGTCCTCGCCCATCGCCGTCATGGCCTCGGCCACCAGCAGGAAATGCTCGAAGAACTTCGTCGCGACGTCCTCGTAGACGGGGTTGTGCGTGGCGAGTTCGAGCGCGATCCGCATCAGGTTCAGGGCGTACATGGCCATCCAGGCCGTGCCGTCGGCCTGGTTCACGCGGCCTGCGGCGGGCGGCGGGTTCGAGCGGTCGAACACCCCGACATTGTCGAGCCCGAGGAACCCGCCCTGGAAGACGTTGCGGCCGCCCGCGTCCTTGCGGTTCACCCACCAGGTGAAGTTGATCATCAGCTTGTGGAAGACGCGCTCCAGGAAGGCGATGTCGCCCCGGTCGCCGCGCCGTTCGCGGTCAATCTCGAAGACGCGCCACGTCGCCCAGGCATGGACCGGCGGGTTCACGTCGCCGAATTCCCACTCGTAGGCGGGAAGCTGGCCGTTCGGATGCATGTACCATTCGCGGGTCAGGACCACGAGCTGGTCCTTGGCGAAGGCCGGATCGATGAGGGCGAGCGGCAGGCAGTGGAAGGCGAGGTCCCAGGCCGCGAACCAGGGATATTCCCAGCTGTCCGGCATGGACAGGATGTCGGCCGCGTTGAGGTGGCGCCAGTTCGAACCCCGGCCGCGCAGGCGCTCGGGCGGGGGCGCGGGCTGAAGCGGGTCGCCGTCGAGCCAGCGCCGGACGTCGATCCGGTAGAACTGCTTCGACCAGATCATGCCGGCGAAGGCCTGTCGCTGCACGGCGCGAGCGTCGGGATTCGCGATCCCGGCCTGAACGACGGCGTAGAACGCGTCCGCCTCAGCGCGGCGTTGCCGGATGATGGCGTCCGCCGAATCGACCGGCTTCTCGGCCTCGCCGGCGGAAAGCCGGAGACGAATCGTGACCTCGCCGCCGGCCGGCACCACGAGCCTATGATGGACGCAGCTTTTGGTGCCGGAGGAAGCGACGGCGGAGCGATCGCCATCGACGATTGCGGCGTGAAAGCCGTCCTTGAACGGCCCCTTCGCGTCCGCCATCCCGAAATGCCGGCGGGCATTCGTCTCGTTCTCGCAGAACAGAAGCTCCGGATTCCCCTCGACCGCGAGATGGTAGGGGTCGAGCCAGGGATGGTCAGCCCGGATCGCTCGCCCGTCGGGCGCCGGGGCGAGGTGCGGCCGACGCGCGATCATGCCAGGCCGCCACGACCAGCAATTCCGGAACCAGAGCTGCGGCAGCACGTGGATCCCGGCCGCGTCCGGCCCCCGGTTCGACACGGTGATCAGGACGTGAATGTCGTCCGGTCCCTCCTTCGCGTATTCGACCGTGACGTCGAAATAGCGATTCTCGTCGAAGATGCCGGTGTCGAGGAGCTCGTATTCCGGATCGTCTCGCCCGCGCCGGGCGTTCTCGGCCACGAGCGCGGCATAGGGGAAGGCCGCCTGCGGGTGTTTGTAGAGGTGCTTCAGGTAGGAATGCGTCGGGGTGGCATCGAGATGCCAGGACAGCTCCTTCACGTCCTCGCCGTGATTACCCTCCTGGTTCGTGAGGCCGAACAGGCGCTCCTTCAGGATCGGGTCGCGCCCGTTCCAGAGGGCGAGCGCGAAGCAGAGGAGCTGGCGGTCGTCGCTGATCCCGGCGATCCCGTCCTCGCCCCAGCGATAGACCCGCGAGCGCGCATGGTCGTGCGGCAGGTAGGACCAGGCGTCGCCGCCCGCGCTGTAATCCTCCCGCACCGTCCCCCATTGCCGTTCGCTGAGATACGGGCCCCACAGCCGCCAGGGCTCGCGCCCGGCATCCTGTTCCGCGAGGCGCTCGCGCTCGGGGTCGAGTGGTGAATATTCTGATTGCGGCATGCCGATCCCGACGTGAGTCGTTACGCCGCATGGTCACGGCCCTGTTAACTGTTTGTGAATCATAGGATTCTAATACTACCGTATTATGGACACTACCTACAATCTGAACGGCGGCTTCAAACCGACCATGAAGCGGTTTGCGGACCTAGACGGTCCCGACTACTTCCCTACTCCGGCGTGGGCAACTCACGCCCTGATCGACAACGAGAGTTTTTCTGGAGACATTTGGGAAAGCGCCTGCGGAGATGGCGCTATGTCCCGCGTCTTGGAAACGACCGGGCGTAAGGTGATCAGCTCCGACCTATTTGACCGGGGATATGGTGAAGCGGGCAAGGACTTTCTAAAACCTAAGCGTCGGTCAGATAACATCGTCACTAACCCGCCCTACAACGCTGCGGAAGGATTCGTGCGTAGCGGGGTGGAATGCTCCAAGCGCAAGTTCGCCCTATTGCTCCGGCTCGCATTCCTGGAGGGAGCAAATCGCGCGAACACGATCTTCGCCAAAGCCCCTCCGAACCGAGTCTGGGTTTTCAGCGAGCGCATCACATTCTACCCCGCTGGGGCAGTTCAGAAAGGGACGGGCACCACAGCCTACGCATGGATGGTGTGGGACAAGGACGCCCCAGGCGGGACAGAACTCAGGTGGTTCAAGCCCGGATACAAGGCCCGACATATCTAGGAAGCTCTAGAGTTGCTTAGATGTAGACGGCCCGATTCCGTTATACGAATGCCTTCTCGAGGCAAGTACTCGGCAAACCCTTCCGCAATGATGTTGCCGGGTGTTGTCCTGTGAGAGACGAGATTTCTCACTTTCTGCTCCCACATCTCCTCGTTGGGGCGGGTCTCTGATTGCGTTTGATCGTCCACTGAGAGTTGCACGTAGGTGTGCATCCCTTGCTTCAGATCGTCCATGCTCGCGACCCCATTCGGCCTATCGGCCGCAATCTGGAGTGCAGCCAAGCCGATTTCGGTTTCTGTGACTTGGTTCGCTTTCTGAGCCATAGGTGTTTCCCGACTGCGTGCATCTCCACTGAAGCACACGCAGTAGGCGAGCCGCAATTCCAGTTTGCCTTGTCACCAGCCCGCGGCGCAGGGCCGTGTATTGCCAACCCGTCCCCTCCGTCGCACCCTCACCAGCATGACCCCCACCATCGCCATCCAGCAGGACGATTTCGATCTCGCCCTCGAGATCGAGGCCCTGACCCAGGGCCGGCCCGAGGCAGGCGCGGTGGTGGGCTTCGTCGGATTGTGCCGGGACGAGGGCGGCCGGCTCTCGGCGCTCGAGCTCGAACATTATCCCGGCATGGCCGAGGAAGAGGTCAGGCGGGTGGTGGAGGAGGCCGGCCGGCGCTGGCCGCTCTTGGGCGCGACCGTGATCCACCGCTACGGGCTGGTTCGACCCGGCGACCGGATCGTGCTCGTCGCGACCGCCTCGTCGCATCGCGACGCGGCCTTCGCGTCGGCCGGGTTCCTGATGGACTGGCTCAAGACGCGGGCGCCGTTCTGGAAGCGCGAGCATCTCTCCGACGGCACGCTCGGCGAATGGGTTGCGGCGAAGAGCACGGACGAGGACGCCGCGGCGTCGTGGCAGCAGGCCTGATCGAACCGGATCGCCCCCTCGGGCTTATCCCGTCTGAACCCATTGTCAGCCGATCCGTGCTCGGGAGAGACGACATGTCGACACGTTTGATGGTCCAGGCCACCATGGCTGCCGCGATCGCGACCGGCCTCGCCTTTGCCACGCCGGCCGAAGCTCGCCGCGGCGGTGGATCCGACGCCGGCGATTCCTATCTCAACGATGCTCAGAAAAATCCGCGCTTCATCGAGCCGGGCGGCGACTACGCCTATGGCCGCAACCGCATCTCGCATCCGAGCGAAGGGTATTACGACCGCATCGAAGCTGAGCGCCGCGGCGGCTATTACCCCTATTCCTACCGCGGCAACGTCAGGGTGCGTCCTTACGGATACTAAGCCGGGTCGCGCCGGACGCCGGCCGGGTCCGTAGCCCGGAGACGGCTCCGGGCCGAGCCGCTCCTCTCAACCCATGCGGCGGCCCGCAGGCGCCGCATGGCGGGATGCCGCTGCAGGCGATTGCCGCTTCGGCGCGGCCGTGTTTCTGTGGCGTCACTCCCTTCTCGAATACGGTCCACCCTCATGCTGAACGGCGCCTCGTCCCGTCCTCGTCCCGCCGACGTGTCCGATCGTTCAGGCGGCGCGGGACTCGGGGCGGAATCGAAATTCGGGATCGGCCAGCCGGTGCACCGGCGCGAGGATCCGATGCTGGTCCGCGGCGAGGGGAGCTACACGGACGACGTCTCGGTCAACGGGCAGGTTTATGCGGCCTTCGTCCGCAGCCCCTTTGCTCACGGCATCATCAAGACTGTCGACCTCGATGCCGCCCGCGAGATGCCGGGCGTGCTCGCGGTATATGGCGCGGCCGATCTCGACCATTACGGCGTCTTCCCGAACGTCACGAATTTCAAGAATGCCGACGGCTCGCCGATGCTGAAGCCCGAGCGGCGGCCGCTGGCGCTCGATCGCGTGCGCTATGTCGGCGACCCGGTCGCCTTCGTCGTCGCCGAGTCGGCGGTCGAGGCGCGCGAGGCGGCCGAGGCGGTCGCGATCGACATCGACGCTCTGCCGGCGGCCGTGACTGCGGCCGACGCCGTGCGGGACGGCGCGCCGCAGCTCTACGATCACATTCCCGGCAACCTTTTCCTCGATTTCCAGTTCGGCGATGCCGGAAAGGTCGAAGCCGGCTTTGCCGCGGCGGCCCATGTCACCCGGCTCGACCTCGCGAGCCACCGCCTCGTCGTGAACCCGCTCGAGCCCCGCGCCGCGGTCGGCGAGTGGGATGCGGCAGAAGGCAAATACACGATCACCGCCGGCACTCAGGGCGTCTTCGGCATGCGGGGCATGCTGGCCGGCGTGCTCGGGGTCGACAAGGAGAAGGTCCGGGTCCTGACGCGCCAGGTCGGCGGCTCCTTCGGCCTGAAGATCGCGCCCTTCCCGGAATATGTCGCCGTGCTCCACGCGGCGCGCGACCTCGGCCGGCCTGTCAAGTGGCTCGACCAGCGCTCGGACAGCTTCATGTCCGACTACCATGGCCGCGGGCTCGAGGTGACGGGCGAGCTGGCGCTCGATGCGGAGGGTCGCTTTCTCGCGCTGCGGATCGAGGGGCTGGCCGATCTCGGCGCCTTCCTGACGCCCGTCGCTCCGATGTTCTCGTCCCTGAACATCCCGAAGAACGCGGTCGGCACCTACCGGACCCCGGCGGTCTCGGCGCACATCAAATGCCTCCTGACGAACGCCGTCCCGGTCGGGGCCTATCGGGGTGCGGGCAGGCCCGAGGGCAATTACATCATGGAGCGGCTGATCGACCTCGCCGCCCACGAGACCGGCCGCGATCCCGTCGCGCTCCGGCGGCTGAACCACATCCGGCCGGACGAGATCCCCTACGTGACGCCGGTCGAGACGACTTATGATTCGGGCGAGTTCACGGCGCTTCTCGACCGGGCGGTCGAGGCGGCCGACTGGGACGGGTTCGAGGCACGCCGCGCCGAGAGCCGGGCCGCCGGCAAGTTCCGCGGCCGCGGCATCGGCCAGTATCTCGAGGTGACGGCTCCTCCGCAGAACGAGATGGGCGGCATCCGCTTCGAGTCGGATGGCGACGTCACGATCCTGACGGGCACGCTCGATTACGGGCAGGGTCATTGGTCGGCCTTCGCCCAGGTGCTGTCGACGCATCTCGGCGTGCCCTTCGAGAAGATCCGCCTCCTCCAGGGCGATTCGGACCAGCTCATCGCGGGCGGCGGCACGGGCGGCTCGAAATCGATCATGGCGAGCGGCGCCGCGATCGTGGAGGCGGCCCAGCAGGTCATCGGCATCGGCCGGGTGCTGGCGGCAGAACTCCTCGAAGCGGGCGTCGCCGATATCGAGTTCCGCGACGGCCGCTTCCTGATCGCCGGCACCGACCGGGGCATCGACATCATGGACCTGGCCGCGCAACTTCGGCAGGGCGTGAGCCTGCCCGAGGGGTTGCCGCGGTCGCTCGACGTCAAACACATCCACCAGCAATCGCCCTCGGCCTATCCGAATGGCTGCCACATCGCCGAGGTCGAGATCGACCCGGAGACCGGCACCACGCAGGTGGTCCGCTACGTGATGGTCAACGACTTCGGAACGGTCGTGAACCCGCTCCTCGTCGAGGGCCAGCTTCATGGCGGCGTCGTCCAGGGCATCGGCCAGGCGCTGCTGGAGCGGACCGCCTATGACGAGGAGGGCCAGCTCGTCTCCGGCTCCTTCATGGACTACGCGCTGCCCCGCGCCGGCGACGCGCCGCTCTTCGCCTTCGAGAGCCGTCCGGTCCCGGCGACGACGAACCTGCTCGGCGCCAAGGGCTGCGGCGAAGCCGGCTGCGCCGGCGCGCTGCCGTCTGTCATGAACGCCGTCGTCGATGCGCTGCGCGAGGTCGGGATCGACCGGTTCGACATGCCGGCGACCCCCGACCGGGTCTGGCGCGCCATCCGGGATGCGAGGGTGGCCGCAGGCTAAGGCGTTGATCCGTCATTCCGGGGCTCGCGTAGCGAGAACCCGGAACCCACGGCTTGCACCGACGGTGGATCGGTTTTGGTCTGGCGCGCTTCCATGGGTTCCGGGTTCCGCTTCGCGGCCCCGGAATGACGTGGGATGAGGCCGCCGCTCTCCAGATGACCGAGGTCGCGCAGCGCGCCGTCCTGGTCGGCATCCGGGAGGCGGTGCGGCTTCCGGCCTGGATCGTCGGATTCTCGCTCCTCGGCGTTGGCAGCCTCGCTCGGGATGCGGGCCACCCGATCGGGGCCGCGATGCTGTCGACGGTCGTCGTCTGGGCGGCGCCGGCCCAGCTGATCATGTATGCCGCGCTCGCGAGCGGCGGGCTCCTCGTCGCCGCCGCCATCGCGGTCGCGTTCTCGGCGATCCGGCTTCTGCCGATGACGCTCGCGATCCTGCCCTACCTCCGCCGACCCGGCCAGTCGGTCGTGACCCAGCTCGGCCTCGCCCATCTCGTCGCCGCGACGGCCTGGATCGAGGGCATGCGCCGCCTTCCGACCATGCCGGAAGAGGAGCGCGTGCCGTTTTTCGTGGCGTTCGCGCTCACCTGCATGGTGGTCTCGACCGGCATGACGGCGGCCGGTTTCCTTCTGGTCGGCGCGCTGCCGCGGCCGCTGGCGGCCGGGATCCTCTGCCTGACGCCGATCTACTTCACGGTCAGCATGACGGGCGCCGCCCGCGGGGTCGGCGATTGGCTCGCCGTGGGGCTCGGCCTCGCGCTGCTGCCGCTCGCCCAGATGGCGGTCGGCCGCGACTTCGATATCCTCGTGGTCGGGCTCGTCGGTGGAACGGCCGCGTATCTCGTCGGGCGCCGCTTCGATCGCCGGACGACTCGGCCGTAACATGATCGAGGCGCTCTGGCCCTACCTCGTCGTCCTGATGGTCGGCGCCTTGCCGAACGAGGTGTTCCGGTCCGCCGCCGTCTTCCTGTCGCGCGGCCTGGAGGAGCGCGAAGAGGCGTTGCAATGGATCCGGATCGTGGCCCTCACGCTCCTGGCCGCTGTCGTGTCGAAAATCCTGATCATGCCCCCGGCAGCGCTCGCGACGGTGCCGCTCTGGGTATCCGTCGCGGCAGTCGCCGCCGGGGTCGCATTCTTCCGGATCAGGCCGTCCTTGTTCCTGGCCATCCTGTTCGGCGAGGCGCTGTTCGTGCTCCTCGCCTGGTGGGTCGGATAGGCGCCCGACCCGCGGGCGCCGGAAACATCGCTCCGGTCACAGGCCCCAATAGGGCGAGACGCCGTAATAGGAATGCAGGTCGCGCTCCTTGTCGCGGTCGCTCCAGCTGGTGTTCTCGTCGCGCGAGAAGCTGGGAGCATCCTTGAGCTGGCTTTCCGTGAGGTCGGTCCGGTAGCCGCCGAGTTCGGTGTCATAGGTGAGCTTGCCCCACGGAATCGTGTGGCTCTCCTCGCCCATGCTCAAGAAGCCGCCGAAGGACAGGACGGCATAGGCGACCTGTCCGCTCTGCTTGTCGATCATCAGCCGTTTGACCGAGCCGATATGGGAGCGGTCGGCGCCGTAGACCTCGGTTCCCTCCACCCGATCGCTCTCGATCAGCGGGTTCGCGCCGGATCCGGTCCCCGCACCCGTCGTCCCTGCAGCACCCGTCGAAAATTGTGACATGTGCACCTCCTGTTCGCTCGGGAGGGAAACTTCCGCCGCCCCACAAGGTTTCCGTGCTCAGCCCTCGCGGGCGACCGAGAGAGCCCACCTTCGCGCCATGGCGTCCCGCGCTGCCGACCTCCTCACGCTGACGCCCCAGGGCCTCTATTGCCCGGCCGGCGACTTCCACGTCGACCCGATGCGGCCGGTCGAGCGCGCGCTCGTCACGCATGGCCATTCCGACCATGCCCGCTCGGGCCATGGCCACGTTATGGCGACGCGCGAGACGCTGCGGATCATGGCGATCCGCTATGGCGACGATTTCGCCGGCGCGACGCAGGAGGCGGTCTTGGGCGAGGTGGTACGTATCGGCGACGTCATGGTCACCTTCGTGCCGGCCGGCCACGTCCTCGGCTCTGCCCAGATCGTGATCGAGCAGGGCAAGTGCCGGCTCGTGGTCTCGGGCGACTACAAGCGCGGCCGCGACCCGACCTGCCTGCCCTTCGAGCCGGTCCCCTGCGACGTCTTCATCACCGAGGCGACCTTCGGCCTGCCGGTCTTCCGCCACCCCGACACGCTGGGCGAGGTCGAGAAGCTGCTCGAATCCGTGCGGGTCTTTCCGGAGCGGGCGCATATCGTCGGCGCCTACGCCCTCGGCAAGGCGCAGCGCGTGATGTCCCTGCTCCGGCAGGCCGGCTACGACCAGCCGATCTGGCTGCACGGCGCGATGGAGAAGCTGACCGGCTTCTACAAGGAGGAGGGCATCCCGCTCGGCGAGACGCCGCGCGTGGTCGCGGCCGAGCGCGGCAGCCTGAAGGGCGCGATCGTGCTCTGTCCTCCTTCCGCCATCCAGGACCTCTGGGCCCGCAAATTCCCCGATCCCGTGGCCGCCTTCGCGTCCGGCTGGATGCGGGTCCGGGCCCGCGCCCGCCAAAAGGGCGTCGAGCTCCCGCTCATCATCTCCGACCATTGCGACTGGGACGACCTCTGCCGCTCGATTCTCGAGACCGGCGCCGAGGAGGTCTGGGTCACGCACGGGCAGGAGGACGCGCTCGTCCATTGGTGCCTGTCCCGCGGCATCCGGTCGAAGCCGCTGCACATGCTGGGCTATGGCGACGAGGAGGGAGAGGGGCAGGCCGACGAAGTGGCGGAGCCGGCTGCCGCCGCATGAACCGCTTCGCCCACCTCATCGACCGCGTCGGCTACGAGCCGCGCCGCAACGGCAAAATCCGCCTGATGGCGGATTACTTCCGCCGGACCCCCGATCCCGAACGGGGTTTCGCGCTCGCGGCGCTCACCGGTGCCCTCACCTTCCGCCACGCGAAGCCCGGCCTCATCCGCGGCCTGATGATGGAGCGGGCCGATCCAGTCCTGTTCAGGCTGTCGCGGGATTACGTGGGCGACCTGTCCGAGACGGTCGCGCTGATGTGGCGGCCGCCGTCTCATCCCCCGCAGGGGGAGGGGGACCAGGCGAAGCCTGGTGGAGGGGGCTCGGCGCACGACGTCTTGAACCGCCGCCACCCTTCGGGTGGTCACCAGCCCCCGGAGGGGGCGGAGACGCGCGGGCAGCCTGGCATCGGCCACAACAATCCCCCGGCCGACAGCCCGGCCCTGTCCGAGGTCGTCGAAGGCCTGACCCATGCCGGC
This sequence comes from uncultured Enterovirga sp., assembly GCF_964242715.1. Taxonomy (NCBI): domain Bacteria; kingdom Pseudomonadati; phylum Pseudomonadota; class Alphaproteobacteria; order Hyphomicrobiales; family Methylobacteriaceae; genus Enterovirga; species uncultured Enterovirga sp. Next base: position 71,452 of record NZ_CAXTAZ010000016.1, on the reverse strand, counting down.
AAGGCCGACCTGCCCGGCCTCGTCGCGGGTTGGCTCGACGCGTTGGACGAGATCGGCCGTTGGGCGCTCCTGAAGCTGATCACGGGCGAACTCCGGATCGGGGTGTCGGCGAGGCTGGCGAAGACCGCGGTCGCGAACCTGTCGGACGGGCAAGACGTGCCGATCGCGCCGGATGACATCGAGCAATGCTGGCACGGGCTCGATCCGCCTTATCTCGGCCTGTTCGGCTGGGTGGAAGGACGCGGCGGGCGGCCCGAAACGGTGAACCCGGCCCCGTTCCGGCCGCCGATGCTGGCCCATCCGGTCGAGGACGAGCACTTTGCCAAGCTCGACCCGACCGCCTTCCGGGCGGAGTGGAAGTGGGACGGCATCCGCCTGCAGGCTGTCGCCGGCCGCGATGCCGAGGGCGTGCTCGTGCGGAGAATCTACTCGCGCACCGGCGAGGATGTCTCGGCCGCCTTTCCGGACCTCGTCGAGGCGCTCGATTTCGAGGGCGCGCTCGATGGCGAGCTCCTGATCGTGCGCGAGGGCCGGGTTGAGAGTTTCAACGTACTGCAGCAGCGCCTCAACCGGAAGGCCGTGACGCCGAAGATGCTGGTGGAATACCCGGCCCATCTTCGCGTCTACGACCTTCTGGCCGAGGCCGGCGAGGATCTGCGGGAACGGCCCTTCGACGAGCGCCGGAGGCGGCTCGAGAGCTTTGTCGCCCGCCTCGGCGAACCCCGGATCGACCTCTCGCCGCAGATCCCCTTCGCGACCTGGGACGAACTCGCCGCGGCGCGCGCCGATCCGGGCTCGGCCGGCGCCGGACAGGATGCGGAGGCGATCGAGGGTTGCATGCTGAAACGGGCGGATTCGCCCTACCTGCCCGGCCGGCCGAAAGGGCCGTGGTGGAAGTGGAAGCGCGATCCCTACCTGGTCGACGCCGTGATGATGTATGCGCAGCGCGGCTCCGGCAAACGCTCGTCCTTCTATTCCGACTATACCTTCGGCTGCTGGCGCGACGGCGAGAGCGGGCCGGAACTGGTGCCGGTCGGAAAGGCCTATTTCGGCTTCACGGACGCGGAGCTGCAAAAGCTCGACCGCTTCGTCCGCAACCACACGACCCAGCGCTTCGGGCCGGTGCGCGAGGTCGCCTATGGAATCGACCGGGGCCTCGTTCTCGAGGTCGCCTTCGAGGGCCTGCAGCGGTCGGGGCGACACAAATCCGGGGTCGCCATGCGGTTTCCCCGCATTCACCGCATCCGGTGGGACAAGCCGGCCGGCGAGGCCGACCGGCTCGAGACGCTGGAACGCATTCTCGAGAAGGGCGAGACCGAGATGCACCCGACCGGCGAGGGACGAGCATGATGGGCCGGGGCCACGTGGCCCGCGTCGAAACCCTCGCGGCCGGCGCGGTCACCCGGCAGGTTCTCGGTCGGCTCGTGGTCGAAACGCGCGGGCCGGGCTTCACGGAGATCACGGCGAGCGTCGCGGTCTTCCTGGCCGAGAGCGGCATCGCGAACGGGCTCGCCGTGCTGCTCTGCCGGCACACCTCGGCGTCGCTCCTGATTCAGGAGAATGCCGACCCGGACGTGCAGCGCGACCTCGCGACGGCGCTGGACAGGCTTGCGCCCCGCCATGCCGGCTATGTCCACGACGCGGAGGGTCCGGACGACATGCCGGCCCATATCCGGGCCATGCTGACCGGCGTCTCGCTCGCGATCCCGATCGTGGCCGGGCGGCTCGCGCTCGGGACGTGGCAGGGCATCTACCTCGCCGAACACCGCGACCGGCTGCACCGGCGGGAAATCGTCATCAACCTTAACGGAGCGTAAAGTGCGGGCACCCACCTCGGGTTAGACTATGGTAGAGGTCGCACTCGCTCCGCCCCCGCGGCCGTCAACACGGTCGCGCGTGATCGGACGGGGCCGGGGACAGCGTTGCACATCACCAAGATCATCCTGGCCGACGATCACCCGCTCTTCCGCGAGGCGCTGCGGCGCGCGCTCGAGACGATCCTGCAGGACGCCTCGGTCGAGGAATGTTCGGGTCTCGACACGCTGCAGGATTCGCTGACGCGCTCGCGCGACGTGGACCTCGTGCTCCTCGACCTCACGATGCCGGGTGTCCAGGGCTTTTCCGGCCTGATCTATCTGCGGGCTCAATTCCCCGAAATCCCGATCGTGATCGTGTCGGCGACCGAGGATGCGGTGGTGATCCGGCGGGCCGTCGAGTTCGGCGCCTCGGGCTTCATCCCGAAATCCCTCGATCTCGACGGGATCGGAAACGCCGTCCGCACCGTGCTCTCGGGCGACATCTGGGTGCCGCCGGACGTCGATCTCGAGGGCGGAGAGGACAAGGAAACCGCCGACCTGATCCGCAATTTCGGGCGGCTCACGCCGCAGCAGATGCGGGTCCTGATGATGCTGTCCGAAGGGCTTCTGAACAAGCAGATCGCCTACGAGCTCGGCGTCTCAGAGGCGACCATCAAGGCGCATGTCTCGGCCATTCTCCAGAAGCTCGGAGTCGACAGCCGCACACAGGCCGTCATCGCGGCCTCGCGCATCGGCGCGACGGGTCGGCCGGCGGCGGCCCGGATCGAGTGAGGGGCCGCGCCTAGCGCCGTCGGACGGAATAGGAGCGGGACACGCGCCCGCGCCGAGTCCAGCGGCCTCCGCCGCGCACGGCCCGCCCGCCGCCCATCGCGGGGGCCGGCTCCGCTGCGGCTGCGGTGGTGTCCGGAGCGTTGGCCTGGAGCTCGCTCAGCTTCTGAGTCTGGCTCTGGACGGTGCGGTCCACCTCCGAGAGGTCGCGCCGCATGGCGGTCAGACTGCGCTGCGTGGTGGTGAGTTCGGCCTGCGCGTCGGATTTCGCCTGCGCGACCCGGGCGAGGTCGTCGCGGGTGGCCGCGACCTTGGCCTCGAGATCCGCAATGGCGGCCGAGGCGCTCATCTGCCGGGCGAGGTCCGCCGACAGCTTCTCGTTCCGCTGGGCCGCTTCCATGATCTGCAGGCGCTGGACCTTCTGGACCGATGCCGTGGACCAGGACGACAGCCCGAACAGCATCCAGCCGAGAGCGGCGAGGGCGGCAAGGATCAGCGCGAGCGGTCGCGTGAATTCATGTCTGAGATCGACCGCCATCTTACCCCGTGAGACACGGACGGCCCCGCTTTCCGCGAGGCGTGCTGCCCGATTCCGTTCTGCGTCCGTCGCCAGACACCTGCCGTCACATTATGATCGGAGCAAGGCGGTGCTTCCAGCCATGACCGACGTCGCGAAGCGGAGAGTCACCGAAACCTGGCGCGAGGCCGTAGGCTCGCGGGCCGGCATAGCCGCGCCCGCGTGCCTCGCGGCCTATGACGGGCTGGTGGCGGAGGGAAGCGGAGAAGCCGAGGCGGCCTTCCGGGCCCTCGGTACGCACCGATTGTTGTGGCGGGTCGACGAGCCCTACGATCCGCCCGAGACGAGGGCAGGTTCGGGCGCGACCGGCACCGGAGAAGACGGCATGCCCGACCTCTGAGGCAGGGGCGCCGCCGAAGGTTCCGCCTTCGTTTCGTCGGCCGTGATCGAAGAGGCTTGCTCCAGGCAGAATTGCGCCGCTTCGATCAGGCGGCTCGCGCAGGAATCGGAGCGGGCCGCCTCGCACAATCCCTTAGCCTCGCCGGTGGCGAGGCCCCAGGACCCGATGATGATGCGGGCCTGCGGATAGCGCCGCCGCAGGCGTCGGATGGCGTAGCGGACGTGAACCGGCGAGCTCGTATCGAGATAGGACAGGCAGACGATCTTGGTCGCTGCATCGGATTCCCGCCCCATTCCGCCGGCCGTCAGCGCCTCGCTGCCTTCGACCCGCGCCGGCAGCCCGTGTTTTCCGAGGATCTGGGCCAGCATGGCGGCCCCGATGCGGTCGAGCTCGTTGCGGCCGCCGAGGCAGAGCACGGCGGCGCCGCCCTCCCAACCCGGCGGGAGCCGCCCGGGCGCGAGGACGGGGAGGCCGGCCTCGACCGTGTCGGCGCTCTCGAGGGTCTTGTCCAGGTCCTCGTCGCCGACGGCCCGCTTCACCTCGACCTTCTTCGCCTCCGCACCGTTCGCATCGACGGTCTCGTGTTCGGAGACCTCTTCGATCAGTTGCGCGCAGGTGTTCTGGATCCGGGCCACGGCCGCCTCGTCCAGCGCGCCACGCGCGAGATCGACCTGGCCGAGCGCCAGGCCCTTGATCGCGACCTCGTCGTAATAGGTCGCGAGCGCGTGGTCCTTGAGGAACATCTCGGCCTGCTCGTAGGCCTCTCCGGCGTCGCCGGCGAGGACGCGCTGGTAGAACACCTCCGCGACCGTGAGCGGCGGGCGGTCTCCCAGCATCACGTCCAGGAATTCGAGGTGTTCCACATGCCGGCCGAGGACGACGAGGCACACGGTCAGCGGCATGGCCAGGATGAGCCCGATCGGTCCCCACAGCCACGTCCAGAACGTGACCGACGCGATGACGGCGACCGGCGAGAGCCCGGTCGAGTGCCCGTAGACGAGCGGCTCGACGACCTGCCCGACCAGCACCTCGGCGCAGATGAAGAAGACGGCCGTGTATACGAGCATGCTCCAACTCGGATCGACCGCGGCCGCGAGAAGGAGTGGGCCGCCCGCCGCCAGGATCACGCCGATATAGGGAACGAAGCGCGAGATCGCGGCCATCACCCCCCATAGGATCGGGCTCGGAACGCCGATCGCCCACAGCCCGAGCCCGACCGCGACGCCGAAGGCCGAATTCAGGAGAACCTGGACGAGAAAGAACTGGCTCAGCCGACGGGCGGCCTCGTTCATCGCAGCCGTGGTGCGCTGCAGGTCCTGCGAGCCCGCAAGCCGGATGGCGCGGTTACGGAGATCGCCGCGCTGCATCAGGATGAACACGGTGAAGACGATGACGAGGCTCGCCGTGGCCAGCGGATGCAGCAGGGGGGTGACGTAGCCCGTGATCGTCGCGATCGGGCTCGTGCGGGTCTTGGTGATTTCCACCGGAACCGGCTGCTGCGCCGCGGCGGGGTCTCCCGGGTTCCGGGCAGGCGCGGCCTCCGGCTTCGGCGCGAAATCGTCCGAGAGGTTCTGCAGCATCTCGGCCAACCGCTCGAGGGGGCCGCCTCCTGCTGCCGCGCCCTTCAGAGAAGTGATCTTCTCCCGAATGGTCGATTGATAACGGGGCAGGTCGGAGGCGAGGTCGGCGAGCTGGCTCGCAAGCAGCCCACCGATCGCCAGGAAGGCCACGAAGGCCACGATCACGACGGCGGCGATCGGGAAGGTACGGCCGAGCCCGAAGCCTTGCAGCATCCGGACCGGGATCGCCAGGACGAAGCTCAGGATCACGGCGACGACGAAGGGCAGGAGCACGTCGCGGCTGAAATACAGCCCCGCGACGACGATCGCCGCGGTCACGAGGGAGCCGGTGTTGAAGCCGGGACCCGCAGGATCGACCTGCCCCCGCTGAGGAGAAGAATATGTCGCCATCGAAAACTCAGCCGTGCGGGCGGCGAGGTGGCACGCCCGCCGTCACAACTCTGCCGGTGAGGGATCGATCCCTGTGCCGTCGCGGGTCAGCTTGCGGGCGCGCCCGTATCCGCCGCGAGTCCGGCCGCGGCGATGCCGGCCACGGCGCAGATCTCGTCCTTGTCGGAGAGGTCCCCGGACACGCCGACGGCGCCCATCACGAGCCCGTCAGGGCCTCGAACGAGCACGCCGCCCGCGACCGGGACCAGGCGTCCGCCGCTCGCGACCGACGCCGCCGCGACGAAGGCTGCGCCGGCCGCACCCGAAGCGACTCGGTCCGCCAGGACGCGCGAGCCGGCCCCGATCCCGAGCGCGCCCCAGGCCTTGCCGGACGCGATCTCGACCCGCAGGATGCCGGAGCCGTCCTCGCGCTTCAGCGCCACGGGATGCCCGCCCGGATCCAGAACAACGACCGTCATGGGGGCGAGCGCCAGCTCGCGGGCCTTGGCGAGCGCGACATCCACGATGACCGAGGCTTGGGCGAGGGTAAGGGCGGCCATGTCGTGCTCCGAAGGGTTTCGTCGTCGTGATCGGCGATGCCGGTCGGTATCACCGGGGCCTTGGCCTGCCAACGCCGCGGCTCCGGCGAACGAAGGCCGATGCCGGACGTTGCCGCACCTGGAAGCGAGGGCGAGGGCGGCATGGCGGCGGCGAGACAGGTCGAGGGCGGGCGGGTGCGCTACGCCGTCGTCGGCGGAGGCTGGATCTCGCAGGCGGCATTCATGCCGCCGTGGCCGGGACCGGCAATTCCGAACTCGTCGGGCTTGTCACGGGCGATCCCGAGAAGGGCAGGGTGCTGGCCGAGCGGCATGGGCTCGCGCATGTCTGGCCCTACGAGCGGTATGCCGAGATGCTCGCCTCGCCCGACATCGACGCCGTTTATCTGGCGCTCCCGAACGAGATGCATCTCGCCTATGCGGTGCCGGCGCTCGAGGCCGGCCTGCACCTTCTTCTCGAGAAGCCGATGGCGCTTTCCGAGGACGAGTGCCGCCGCATCGAGGCGGCCGCCGCGGCGAGCGGCAGCCGGCTGATGATCGCCTACCGGCTGCATTTCGAACCCGCGACCTTGGAAGCGATCCGCGTCGTTCGCTCGGGCGAGATCGGCGACCCGCGCCTGTTCACCTCCGCCTTCAGCCAGCACGTCGCCGAGACGAACCACCGCGCCCGACAGGGTTTCTGGGCCGGACCCGTCGCCGATATGGGCCCCTACCCGATCAACGCGGCCCGCAATCTCTTCGGCGCCGAGCCGACCGAAGTCTGGGCCGTCGGCGCCATGAATCCGGACATGCCGTTCGAATTCGACGACACGGTCAGCGTCACGATGCGTTTCCCGGGCCAGCGCCTGGCGCAATTCACGGTGAGCTACGGGGCGAACTCGGCCAGCTCGTACCAGCTGCTCGGAACCAAGGGCAGCGTGCAGGTCGAGCCGGGCTTTGGCTTCGGTGTGCCGCTTCGGCTCCACGTGACCCGGGGCGATGCCAAGGAGGAGCGCGAATTCCCGGAGACGGACCAGTTCGGCGGCGAGCTGTCCTATTTCTCTGATTGCGTGATCTCGGGCAGGCAGCCGGAGCCCGACGGGGAGGAGGGCCGGCTCGATGTGCGCGTCGTCGCCGCGATCGAGCGGGCGCTCGCCACCGGCCAGCCGCAGCATCTCGAGCCCGTGGATCGGACGCGTCGGCCGGGACTCGACCAGGTGATGACGCTTTCTCCGGTCAAGCCGCCCGAGATGTTCCACGCTGCCGCGCCGAGCGAAGGTTGATCTTCTCCAGGCAAGCCGCGCTGTGGTCGAATAACGCCATTTTCGCCGACCGAATTGCTCCATGCGGAAGCTGCTTCTATCGTCCGCATGTTCCGGCGTCGCGACAGGAAGGCTGCCGGCGCCGATGGAGGACTTGCATGGTCGCCCGCCAATTCATCCTCGTTCTCGTGTCTGCTATCGTGGCGGTGTTCGCCCTGCCGGCCGTCGCGCAGACGCCGCTGCTCAACGTCTCCTACGACCCGACCCGCGAGCTCTACCGCGACATCAACGCGGCCTTCGCCAAGGTCTGGCGCGAAACCAGCGGCGAGACCCTGACGATTCGGGTCTCGCACGGCGGCTCGGGCGCTCAGGCCCGGAGCGTGATCGACGGGCTCGCCGCGGATGTCGTGACGCTGGCGCTCGCGCCCGACATCGACGCGATCGCGAAGGCGACCGGCAAGCTGCCGGAGAACTGGCAGACGCGGCTGCCGAATAACTCCTCGCCCTATACCGCGACGATCGTGTTCCTGGTCCGCAAGGGGAACCCGAAGGGGATCCGGGATTGGGACGACCTCGCCAAGCCCGGCATCCAGGTCATCACCCCGAACCCCAAGACCTCGGGCGGCGCCCGCTGGAACTACCTCGCGGCCTGGGGCTACGCTCTCGACGCATGGAAGAGCGAGGACAAGGCGAAGGAGTTCGTGGCCGCGATCTACAAGAACGCGCCGGTCATGGACACGGGCGCGCGCGGTTCGACCGTGACCTTCGCCCGGCGGGGGCTGGGCGACGTGCTGATCGCGTGGGAGAACGAGGCGTTCCTCGCCTCCGAGGAATTCGGCAAGGACCAGTTCGAGATCGTGGCGCCCTCGCTCTCCATCGTGGCCGAGCCCCCGGTCGCCCTCGTCGACGGCAATGTCGACCAGAAGGGCACCCGGAAGGCCGCCGAAGCCTATCTCGGCTTCCTGTACGGGCCCGAGGCGCAACGCATCATCGCCCGCCACCATTATCGGCCGTTTCGGCCGGACGAGGCGTCGAAGGCCGATCTGGACCGGCTGCCGAAGCTGCGGCTGTTCCGGCTGGACGAGATGTTCGGCAGCTGGACCGAGGCGCAGCAGAAGCATTTCGCCGCCGGCGGCATCTTCGACGGCTTCGCCCGGGCGGGGCGCTGATGGGCCCACCGAGGCGAATCAGGTTCAAGGCGCCGAGTGCGATCCCGGGTTTCGGCCTCGCGCTCGGCTATACGCTCGTCTATCTCGCGCTCGTCGTCCTCCTGCCCCTCTCCGCGCTCGTCCTGAAGGCCGCCGGTCTCGGCTGGTCGGGCTTTCTCGACGTCGCCCGCGATCCCCGCATCGTGGCGGCGTTGCGGACCTCCTTCGGCGTCGCCTTCGCGGCCGCGCTCGTCGCATCGGTCTCCGGTTTCCTCACGGCCTGGGTCCTGACCCGCTACCGCTTTCCGGGCCGGCGGCTGCTCGACGCCGCCGTCGATCTCCCCTTCGCGCTTCCCACGGCCGTCGCCGGGATCGCGCTCGCGACCCTCTACGCGCCGAATGGCTGGGTCGGCGGCCTCCTGGCGCCCCTCGGCATCAAGATCGCATTCACGCCGCTCGGCATTTTCGTCGCGCTCGTCTTCGTGGCCCTGCCCTTCGCGGTCCGGACGGTGCAGCCGCTGATCGGGGAGATCGAGCGCGAGATCGAGGAGGCCTCGGCGACGCTCGGCGCGAGCCGTGCCCGGACGGTCTTCAGTGTCATCCTGCCGCCGCTGCTGCCCGGAATCCTGACCGGGTTCGTGCTGGCGTTTGCGCGCGCGGTCGGCGAATACGGGTCCGTGATCTTCGTGGCCGGAAACCTTCCCTTCGTGTCCGAGATCGCGCCCCTCCTCATCGTGATCAAGCTCGAGGAATTCGACTATGCCGGCGCGACCGCGGTCGCGACCATCATGCTCCTGATTTCCTTCTCCGCCCTTCTCGTCATCAACCTCCTCGAAGCCTGGTCGCGCAGGAGGTTCGGACATGTCTGAGCGCGCCGTGACGGCTCCCGGAATGTCGCGGCAGGCCGATGGCGGGCGGGCCCGGGAGGTGACGGCCGAGCCCCGCTGGATGCGGCGCCTCCTGATCGGAATCGCGCTCGCCTTCCTGTCGCTCTTCCTGATTGTACCGCTGGTCGTCGTCTTCACCGAAGCCCTACGGGGCGGGATCGGGGTCTATCGGGCAGCCTTCGACGATCCCGACGCCCGCTCGGCCATCGCCCTGACCCTGACAGTGGCGGCGATCGCCGTGCCGCTGAATCTCGTCTTCGGGGTCGCGGCCGCCTGGTCGATCGCGAAATTCGACTTTCCGGGCAAGAGCATCCTGATCACCCTGATCGACCTGCCCTTCTCGGTTTCGCCGGTCGTCGCCGGCCTCGTCTTCGTGCTCCTGTTCGGGTCGCAGGGCTGGATCGGCCCGTGGCTCAAGGGCTACGGCATCGACGTCATCTTCGCGCTGCCCGGCATCGTGCTGGCGACGGTCTTCGTCACCTTTCCGTTCATCGCCCGCGAACTGATCCCCCTGATGCAGGACCAGGGCAGCGCGGACGAGGAGGCCGCGCTTACGCTCGGCGCGTCCGGGCTCAGGACCTTCTTCGTGGTCACGATCCCGAACATCAAATGGGCGCTGCTCTACGGCGTCCTGCTCTGCAACGCGCGTGCGATGGGCGAATTCGGCGCGGTCGCCGTCGTGTCCGGCCATATCCGCGGCTTGACCAACACGATGCCGCTTCACGTCGAGATCATGTACAACGAATACAATCTGGTCGGAGCCTTCGCCATGGCCTCTTTGTTGGCGGCCCTTGCCCTCGTGACGCTCGCCATCAAGTCCTTTCTCGAATGGCGGTATGCCGGCGCGATCGCCTCGGCAGCGGCCCGCTGAGCGCCGCCCGCATGGACATCCGGGCGATCGGCATCATCAAGGAGTTCGGAACCGAGGCCGCGCTTCGCGGCATCGACCTCGAGGTCCGGTCGGGGGAGCTGATGGCGCTTCTCGGTCCCTCGGGCTCCGGCAAGACGACGCTGCTTCGCGTCATCGCCGGCCTTGAGGATCCGGATGGCGGCGAGATCCGGTTCGGCGACATCGATGCGACGCACCTTGCCGTCCGCCGGCGCCGCGTCGGCTTCGTGTTCCAGCATTATGCGCTCTTTCGGCACCTGACCGTCTTCGACAACGTCGCCTTCGGCCTCCGGGCGCGCGGCCGCGAGCGCCCTCCCCGGGCCGAGATCGCCCGTCGCGTGCGCGAGCTTCTCGCCCTCGTGCAGCTCGGCGGCTTGGAGGAGCGCTTTCCGACCCAGCTTTCCGGCGGCCAGCGTCAGCGGGTCGCGCTCGCGCGCGCACTCGCGGTCGAGCCGCGGGTGCTTCTCCTGGACGAGCCTTTCGGCGCTCTCGACGCGCGCGTCCGCAAGGATCTGCGCCGGTCGCTCCGCGACATCCACGACGCCACGGGTCAGACCACGATCTTCGTGACCCACGACCAGGACGAGGCGCTGGAACTCGCCGACCGGGTCGCGATCCTGAACGGAGGACGGCTGGAACAGGTCGGCACGCCGGACGAGGTCCACGACGCGCCGGCCTCCGCCTTCGTGATGTCCTTCGTGGGCGAGAGCACGCATCTGCCGGTCACGGCCGCAGACGGCGAGGTCCGGTTTCGCGGAATGCCCGTGCCGGTCCGGCACGCCACCGCCGTGGCCGGTCCGGCGTCCCTTTTCCTCCGGCCCGAGGATGTCGGCTTCACCTCGGCCGAGAGCGGGCTCCCCGGCCAGGTCGTGATGGTGCGGCGGGCCGCGGGCGGCCGGCGCGCCGAGGTGAGGCTGGAAGGCGACGGGGAGTTGCTGGTCGAGGTGGATCTGGCCGGCGACGAGCAGGCGCTGGCCCGGGGTGACTCGGTGCGGATCGCGTTCCGGGGCGGCCGCGTGTTCCCGGCGGCTCCGGTTCAGTCGCCGGAGCTGCGGCCCCAATCGGGCCGCGTGCCGATCCCGTAATAGCTCGGCTTTCCGAGACCCCATTCCGACCCGACATAGCCAGGGCCGCCCGTCAGCCGCCGAGGCGGGCGCGGCGACACCTCGCGCTCGAGACGCCCGTAGCGGGGCGCAGCCGCCTCGCCATCGCTGCCGGCAGAGAGGCCCGGTCCGGGTCCGTCCGCCTGGGCGAGGTTCGGGTACCCGGCGAGGCCGGCAAGAACGAGAAGGGCGGTGCAACGGGCGAGCATAGACAACCATGCCCTGCCGACCGCCTCGAATTGGTTAACGCCGAGTCAAGCCGGGACGACGGCCAGGTCACCCGCGGTGTTAGCGCACGATTAACGTTAATCGTCTCTGATGCGAGGGCGCCGCACCGAGGGAGGCCGCGTCATGGACCTGTCGATCAGGGCCGACATCGAGTCGAACGACATCATCGCCCGCATCATGGCAGAGATGGAGGAGGTGATCGGCCTCATCCACCGGCCCGGCGGTCAGGAACCCTCGTCTCCGCTTCCTCCAGTCCAGGCGGACGCGGCCGCGACACAGGCAGGCTCACCCTCCACGGAGCCCGATTCGATCTGATCACGCGGTCTGGCCGGATCCAATGCTCCATCCCATATCCAGTCGGCACGGGATTTTGGCCGAGATGCGGGCGGGCGAAACCATTCTGACTCTCGCGAGACCGGCGCTGGTGCTCGGCGCCGTGCTGGCGCTCGGCGCATGCTCGACGGCCGTGCCCGTCGTGATCGAGGGCAAGGGGTTCGGCGCCATCACCGGGCGGGCGAACACGACGGGCGGCTATACGGGCGAACTCACGACCGACACGCGCCGCTGCCGCGGCACCTTCACCGGGCCGATCGGCGGCAACACGGCCCCCCTCGAAATCTCCTGCACTGACGGCCGCAGCGGGGTCGGCACCGCGACCCTGGAGAACGGCGCGCTTGCCCGGGGCGACGTCCTCCTCGACGACGGCTCGCGCCTGACCATCCGGGCCGCCGGACCCGGCTTCCCCTGATCGGCGAGGCGCCGACCCGCCGGGCGATATGGGGCTGGCTTCTCTTCGACTGCGCCTGCCAGCCCTTCTTCACGCTCGTCACGACCTTCGTCTTCGCACCCTATTTCGCGGCGGTTCTCGTGCCGGACTCGGCTCGGGGCCAGGCGCTCTGGGGCTATGCGGCCGCCGCGGCCGGCCTCGCGCTCGCGATCCTGTCCCCCATCCTGGGCAGCGTGGCCGATGCCTCGGGCGCTAAGAAGCCCTGGATCGTCGGGGCCTGCACCATCCTGGGTCTCGCGAGCGGCCTTCTCTGGTTCGCTTCGCCCGAGGCGGCCTTCGCGGTCCCGCTCGCCCTTGCCGCCTTCGCGGTCGCGACGGTCGCGGCCGAGATCGCGGCGGTGTTCAACAATGCCATGATGGCGCGGGTGGTCGGGGGCGATGGGCTCGGACGGCTTAGCGGCACCGGCTGGGCGGTGGGCTATGCCGGCGGCCTCGCGTCGCTCGTCGTCGCGCTCGGCTTCCTCATCGCGAGCCCGGAAACCGGCCGAACCGTCTTCGGTTTCGAGCCGCTCTTCGGGCTCGATCCCGGCCTGCGCGAGGGCGACCGCGCCTCCGGCCCGTTCTCGGCCCTGTGGCTCCTTCTCTTCCTCTGGCCGCTCCTCCTGTTCACCCCGGACTCGCCGCCGACGGGCCTGCGGCTGGTCGAGGCGATCCCGGCGGGCCTCGCCCGGTTGCGGGCGACCTGGACGGAGGCGAAGACACGCCCGGGCCTTGTCCGCTTCCTCGTCGCGAATCTCGTCTACCAGGACGCCCTCGTCGCGCTCTTCGCCTTCGGCGGCATCTACGGTGCCGGGGTTTTCGGCTGGGGACCGACCGAACTCGGATTGTTCGGCATTCTCCTGACGATCAGCGGCACGGCGGGAGCCTTGGCGGGCGGCCGCCTCGATGACAGGCTCGGAGCCAAGGCCGTGATCATGGCTTCGCTTGTCACCCTGATCCTCGTCTGCCTCGGCATCCTGTCGCTCGGCCGGGCCCACATCCTCTTCGTGATCGAGACGGTTCCGCCGTCAGCCGGCGACGGGCTCTACGCCAGCGGGGCCGAACGGCTGTTCGTGGCCCTCGGGCTCGTCATCGGGGCCGTCGCGGGACCGCTCCAGGCCTCCTCCCGCGCCTATCTCGCCCGCGCCGTCCCGGCCGAGGACGCGGGCCGCTATTTCGGCCTCTTCACCCTGTCCGGGAAGCTGACGTCGTTCCTGGCCCCGCTCGCCGTCGCGCTCGCGACCCAGGCGACCGGAAGCCAGGCCGCGGCGCCCGCCGTGCTGATCGCCCTCTTCACGGCCGGGCTTGTTCTCGCGGCGACGATCCCGCGAGGCTGAGCGGCCCGGACATCAGCCGATCGTGACGGCCGTGCCGGTCGCCGTGACCATCATCATGCTCTCGGTCGCGCCGATGGCGCCGTAGTCGATGTCGATCCCGACCACGGCATTGCCGCCGAGCCGTTGCGCCTCTTCCTCCATCTCGCGGAGCGCCGTGTCCCGGGCGCGGCCGAGGACCTTCTCGTAGGAGCCGGATCGGCCGCCCACGATGTCCCGGATGGAGGCGAACCAGTCCCGGAAGAAATTCGCGCCGAGGATCGCCTCCCCCGAGACGATGCCGTGATAGGCGGTGATGCGGTGGCCTTCGACGGTCGGGGTCGTGGTGATCAGCATGATGGGGCTCCGGTCCGAGCCTCCATGTGGGTCTGCGGCTCTAATGTCGGAAGTGGCGATGGCCGGTGAACACCATCGCGAGGCCGCGCTCGTCCGCCGCCCGGATGACCTCGTCGTCCCGCATCGACCCGCCCGGCTGGATGATCGCCGTCGCACCCGCCTCGGCCGCCGCCAGCAACCCGTCGGCGAAGGGGAAGAAGGCGTCCGACGCGACGACCGAGCCGCGCGCGAGACTCTCCGGCAGGCCGGCGGCACGCGCCGCCTCCTCGGCCTTCCAGGCCGCGATGCGGGAGGAATCGACCCGGCTCATCTGGCCGGCCCCGATCCCGACGGTCGCGCCGTCCCTCGCATAGACGATCGCGTTCGACTTCACGTGTTTCGCGACCCGGAGGGCGAAGCGGAGGTCAGCGAGTTCCGAGTTGGTCGGGGCGCGTCGCGTCACGACGCGGAGATCCATGTCGTCGACGACGGCGTTGTCGCGATCCTGGGTCAGGAACCCGCCCGCGACCGTCCGGAGCGACAATCCCGGCGCGCGCGGATCCGGCAGGCTGCCGGCGAGGAGAAGGCGCAGGTTGCGCTTCCCGGCCACGATCGCGATCGCCTCCTCGTCGGCGTCGGGCGCGATGATGACCTCGGTGAATATCTCGACGATGAGGCGCACCGCCTCGGCGTCCAACCGGCGGTTCAGCGCCACGATCCCGCCGAAGGCCGAGACCGGATCGCAGCGCAACGCCCGCTCATAGGCCTCGGCCAGGGAGGCGCCTTCCGCCACCCCGCAGGGATTCGCGTGTTTCACGATCACGACCGCGGCGGTCCGGGCCGGATCGAACTCGGCCACGCATTCGTAGGCGGCGTCGGTGTCGTTGACGTTGTTGTAGGAGAGCTGCTTCCCCTGCACCTGCCGCAGCGTGGCAACGCCGGGGCGCGAACCGGGCAGGCGGTAGAACGCCCCCTCCTGGTGCGGATTTTCGCCGTACCGCATGCTCTCGACGAGCGTGCCGCCGAGGGCCCGGACCGGAGGCGAGGCGATGGCGAGCTCGCCCGCGAACCAGGTCGAGATCGCGGCATCATAGGCGGCGGTGCGGGCGAAGGCCTTCTGGGCGAGTTCCTGCCGGAAGCGCGAGGTCACGGCCCCGTCATGCTGGTCGAGTTCGTCGAGCAGACGGCCGTAATCGGCGACGTCGACCACGACCGCGACGTCGGCATGGTTCTTGGCGGCGCCCCGGATCATGGCCGGGCCGCCGACGTCGATATTCTCGACGCAATCGGCGAAGCCGCCTCCGGCCCTCACCGTCTCCTCGAACGGGTACAGGTCCACGACCAGGAGATCGATCGCGTCGATCCCGTGCGCCATCATGGCGGCCTCGTGCTCCGGATTGCCCCGGATCGCGAGAAGCCCGCCATGGATCGCCGGATGGAGCGTCTTCACCCGCCCGTCCATCATCTCGGGATAGCCGGTGACGTCGGAGACATCCTCGACCGGAAGGCCCGCCGCCGCCAGCGCGGCCCGGGTGCCCCCGGTCGAGAGCAGGATGATCCCACGCGAGACGAGCGCTTCCGCGAAGGGCACGAGCCCGGTCTTGTCGGAGACCGAGAGAAGCGCGCGCGCGATCCGTCGCGTGTCGTGAGGCATGGACCCGTCCTGGCTTGAGCGCGCGCTTAGCATGGGCGACCGGCTTTCGCATCCCGTGACGTGGCGCCAATGCGGCGAGCCAGAGGGAGGAGGTCGTGGATGCTGGGAGGTCAGTCGCGGAGACCGGCTGACGACGCTCCGCGGTCAGCCCGAGATTTGGAAGGACACCTTTCCGGTTCCGACCGTGACCAGGAACACTATCGCGAGCGAGATCAACCAGGCGATCACGTTCCAAAGGATGGAAACCCACCACGTGGTGCTCGTTCGGACGACGGAGATGATGTCGTCGCGGGCTCTCTCGACAGCCTCGACACGGGCAGCTTCGCGGATATCCGGCTCGGCGCGGGCCAGGACGGCGGAACTGAAGATCTCGAGCCGCCTCAGCGCACCGTCACGATACTGCTCGACCAAACCCGGCGTCAGGGTCTTGTGATGCTGGCGAAGATGCGTCTCGTCGAGGGCTCCGGAGACGGCCAGATCGCGCTTATCCCGCTTGTAGATGGCGTAGGCGAGGAGGCCGATGATGTCCTCGTCACCGGACGCGTCCGTGCGCACCAGCTTGTCGAAAGCGGTCGAGAACGACCGCTCGTCGCCGGCCGTCATCGCGCGGGTCTCTTCCCCGTCTGGCGCGCCGCCTCGATGAGGACGTCACGGGCGATCCGGACCCTGACATGGCCGTCCGGCCCCATGACGTTGGAGAGCGTCTCACGTTCGCCCCGGGCCGTTCCGGTCCAGGCGGCGGGCCTGGAGCCTTCCCGGGCCGGTTGCAACGTGGCGTGGTCGTCCTGCTTCATTCATCTCCCCAGCTTGGCTACTCTACGATCCTGGCCGCGTCGTACTCACGCTGAGCATCCTGTTTCGGCGTTTCAAAGGCGAGTCCCGAATTGCCCGGTCCCAACCCTTAGAAAAACGCCTGCAGCCCGGTGATCGCGCGGCCGAGGATCAGCGCGTGGACGTCGTGGGTGCCCTCGTAGGTGTTCACCGTCTCGAGGTTCTGGGCGTGCCGCATGACGTGGTACTCGCCCATGATGCCGTTGCCGCCGTGCATGTCGCGAGCCTGCCGGGCGATGTCGAGCGCCTTGCCGCAATTGTTGCGCTTCACGATCGAGATCATCTCGGGCGCCATCCGGCCCTCGTCGAAGAGGCGGCCCACCCGGAGCGAGCCCTGGAGGCCGAGCGCGATCTCGGTCTGCATGTCGGCGAGCTTCTTCTGGACGAGCTGGGTCTGGGCGAGCGGCCGATTGAATTGCCGGCGGTCGAGCGTGTAGCTGCGGGCGCGGTGCCAGCAATCCTCGGCCGCCCCCATGGCGCCCCAGGAGATGCCGTAGCGGGCGCGGTTCAGGCAACCGAACGGCCCCTTCAGGCCGGAGACGTTCGGGAGGAGGTGCTCCTCGCCGACCTCGACGTTGTCCATTACGATCTCGCCCGTGACGGACGCCCGGAGCGAGAGCTTGCCGCCGATCTTCGGGGCGGAGAGACCCTTCATGCCCTTCTCCAGCACGAAGCCGCGGATCTGGTCGCCGTGGGCGGAGGATTTCGCCCAGACCACGAAGACATCCGCGATCGGCGAATTCGAGATCCACATTTTGGCGCCCGAGATGCGATAGCCTGACGCCGTCTTCTCGGCCCGGGTCTTCATCCCGCCTGGATCCGAGCCGGCATCCGGCTCGGTCAACCCGAAACAGCCGACCCATTCGCCGGAGGCGAGCTTCGGCAGGTATTTCTTGCGCTGCGTGTCGTCGCCATAGGCATAGATCGGGTACATGACGAGCGAGGATTGCACGCTCATCATCGAGCGATAGCCGGAATCGACCCGCTCCACCTCGCGGGCGACGAGCCCGTAGGCGACATAACCCGCGTCGGCCCCGCCAAATTCCTCCGGGACCGTGACGCCGAGGAGCCCGAGTTCGCCCATTTCGTTGAAGATCGAGCGGTCGGTGGTTTCGTTCTGATAGGCCTCCACGATCCGGGGCAGGAGCTTTTCCTGTGCGTAGTCGCGGGCCGTGTCTCGGATCATGCGCTCGTCGTCGGAGAGCTGGTCGTCGAGCAGGAAGGGATCTTCCCACTGGAACGCCGCACTCGGCGCCCGCGCCATCGCGGGCTCGTAATTCTGCGCTGCCGTCTCGGCTGCCTGGCTCATCGTTCCCGCCCTCGTGTGTCGGTACACTGCCGGCCGCGCCGGCTCCCGCCCGCCCGACCTCGTCGATTGATCGCCGACCTTATCACCGGGCGAGACCGGCCGCGAGCGGGCCGCGAGGCCGGATCGGTTTTGAATTTCAGCCCTGGTGTGGTAATCATGAGACGTGCCGTCCAATCGCCGGACCGATTGGGCTCCAACCCGGACGAACAGCTCGCAATAGCCTGACTTTCGAGCACCTCGGCGCGGTTTGGCCGAGGGCAGAGGAGGTTTGCCGCTGCCATCCGGGACGAGAGTGGTGAGGGCCGGCGGCCCCCATCCGGTCGTTTTCAGCCCGGGCGCCCGGCCGGGTCATCCCTCACCCGTCTTCGGCGGGTGACAGACGGAAGGCTAGTCTCGCATGACCACCCCGAAGAAGTCAGTCAATCGCCAGGGTTACAAGGTCGGCGAATCCGTCGTCTATCCGGCGCATGGCGTCGGCCGCATCACCGCGATCGAGGAGCAGGAGATCGCTGGGTTCAAGCTCGAGTTGTTCGTCGTATCGTTCGACAAGGACAAGATGGTGCTCCGCGTTCCGACCGCGAAGGCCGGGAGCGTCGGCATGCGCAAGCTCGCCGAGCCGGACGGGATGCAGAAGGCGCTCGACGTGCTGACCGGCCGGGCCCGGATCAAGCGCACCATGTGGTCGCGGCGTGCCCAGGAATACGAGGCCAAGATCAATTCAGGCGACCTCATCGCCGTGGCCGAGGTCGTGCGCGACCTGCACCGGGCCGAGTCCCAGCCCGAGCAGTCGTATAGCGAGCGCCAGCTCTACGAGGCGGCGCTCGACCGCGTCGTGCGCGAACTCGCCCACGTGAACAGGATCACCGACACCGAGGCCACGAAGCTGATCGAGGCCAATCTCGCCAAGTCGCCGAAGCGCGCCAAGACCGGCGAAGGGGAAGCCGACGCGGACCTCCAGGACGAGGCGGCCTGACCGCTCCGATCCGATCGACATGTGACGAAAGCCCGGCCTCGCGCCGGGCTTTTTCGTCATTCATGCGGCGTGATGGCGCCGAGCACGCGCCCGGTCGGCCGAAGGACTAGCTCAGAGGCTTGACCCCGTGCGTCACAATCCAAAGCCCGGCCTCGAGCTGGCCGATTTCTGAGAAGGATGCGCGATTGAAATAGGCTGCGAGTTCTTGCGGCGTCGATGTCTTGCTAATCTGGGCAGGGCGTTGATCCGGGCGAATGGCCCGGTGCTCCTCGAAAAAGGCCCAGCCGCCATCGGACAGCAGGTTGACGTTGTCGACCATCAATCGGCCACCCGGCTTGAGGATACGGTAGGCTTCGCTGACGTAGCCGTATCGGTCCCATTCATCGAGATGCATGAAGACGACTGTGCAATAGACGACATCGACAGACTGGGATGGGATCGGCGCAAGGTCGTATCCGTTGGTCACCACGGCGCGTACGTTGGAAAAGGCGGCGAGACGACGGGTGATATGCGAGACCATATTTTCCGACACGTCAGTCCCGATCCACTCCCGGCAAAGAGGCGCCAGGGCAGCCCCTACACGGCCGACCCCGGCGCCGATCTCGAGGATCACGTCGTCCGGCTTGACGCCCACAGTGGCGCGCAACAGCTCGACCGTCGCGCCGCCAAGCTGTGTATAAAGCTCTTCATCAGTGTAGCCGCTCACGGCAAGTTTAGCCAAGTCCTCCGAGCCTGACACGGAGTTCCAGATCGCCTTGTACTGGTCCCTCGTGAACTTCTCGAGCGGCCTTGGGGCAGAGCGCCCCCGGAGGAGATCAGCCGCAGCTTGGCTGATTTTACCGATAACGCTTGTCATGCCGCTCTCTCTGACATCTCTGCTAACCGAAGCAGCGCCCTCGCCGCAAGATGATCCGAGTGCCACCTTGATACGCTGAGGTCAATTTCGATCCGATTGCGGGGCTCGCGCTGCCTGGCGTGCGGGTCAATCTAGGAGCCCGCTAGGCTCGGGAATTTCTGAAAGGCCGCCTTCACCTCAACGTAGAGCTGAAGGTCGAGTTCAAGCAACATCTCGGCTGGCGGGCACTCTCGCAATTCGTCGCCGAGCCTGCGGCTAACGGGGAGAGGATCAAGGGACGGGAGCGCACCGCGGTCCAGCGACAAGGCGTCCGTCAGAGTGTCGACAAAGAGGTCGGGCTCCGATCGAAGGCCGACCAGATCGAAGTCGGCCAGCACGTCCAGCGCCGCGCTCACCGACGTGGTCTTTACTGCGTCGCTCGGCAACCGAGTCGTCAGCTGCCGGATCAGGGGATTGCCCAGTACCGAGGCCGCTTCCGGCGAGATTGCCTTGAAGGCGCGGTTGATCTGCTTTTCCGTATCGAGAGGAAGATCGCATGCAAAGGCCACGGCCTCCTCGAACAGGAGCGAGTCGCGTTCGCCGAGGATGTTGCCGCCCATCTGCGCGATTTGTCGCAAGACCAGGATTCGCTCCGCGAGTTCCTCGAACGGGTCCCGCATCAGCATGATCTTGTAGAACCCGCTGGCGAGGTATTGCTCAAGCCGCTTGTACTCGATCCGTCCGCTGATGAAGGTCGATTCCGGCGGGCTCATCAGGAACATCTGGCAGTTGGTCTCGAAACCGAAGCGCTCGATGTTTGTGTATTGAAAGCGGAAGCGCTGCTGGAGGGCGCGATCGAGCCTTACCAGCGGAAGGAGCTGCGTCTCGAGGCGAAAGACCTTCCGCTGGATCAGCTTATCGGGGTCGCTGACGCGGCGGTAGATGAGGAGGCCGGTCTCGGCTTCCCTGATGTCGAGATCGTTAATCTGGGAGAGGCCGGGGATCGCCGCCTCGTCGATCTCGAACCCAACGTGTCCGGTCTCGTGCCGGCCCGCTTGGACGAGGCCGGGCCGGAAGTCGCCGGCGGGCATGCGCAGGAGTTCGTCGTTCCCCCGCTGCACAACGATCTCGCCCGTTCCGGAGAAGGTATCCGGAATGAGGTAGCCCGCGATGGTCGGTCCTGTGTCGCGCTCTACGTTGAACAGCATCTGGGGTCCAGGATGTGGGTCGATCCGCGTCGTCCGGTGGACGCGTCTCGGGCGAGCATAAACGGACAACGTCGTTCGGGGACAAGTCCACCCTCGAGGCGCAGGACGGCATGGGGCACCCGGAAGGCGGCGAGGGTTCCCGTCAAGAGCCGCGCTCAGGGCCGGATGGCGGCGCCCCTCCATTCCAAGGCGTGGTCCGACAGGAGCTCGATCTGCGGAGCGCGGCGGATCTCGACGATGCCGCGAACCCGGACGGTGCGCCCCTTCAGCTCGGCCGCGCTCACGCCGCTTCGTTTCATCGCGGCCCAGAGCCGGCGCGGAACGACGACCGCGAAATCGCGCGAGAAGTCGCGACCGAAATTGAGATAGGTCCGGTCCTTGCGCTCGCCCACGCTCACGACCCGGCCCTCGACCACGGCGAAGCGGCCCGATTGCGCCCGGAGCGGCTCCGGATCGCCGGCCGCGAGCGGCAGCGTGCCCATCTTCCACAGCCCGAGACGCCCAGCCCGGGCCCGCCCCTCGGCCGCGAGGAGGGCCGGCTCGCACAAGGTGTCGCGCTCGCCCGCATCCACCAGCGCCCATCCTTCCGAGACCAGGAACGCGGCGAGGTCGTGCCTCGCCGCGCCCTCAACCAGCGCGAGGCTGGCCGGGGCTCGACCCCAGCGATCGGGCGGCCCGATCCTTCGGACCGCGACCTCCTGGCCGGCAAGCGACGCCAGCCAGGATCGCGGGCCAGGGCGCCCGGCCCCTTCGCCCGCAGACGGGTCGATCCGGATATCGGCAAGCCGGACCCGTCCGCCGGAGGCGAGCGCGACCTCGCCCCTGTCCTCGACCCGGAGGATCCGGTCCGTCGCGACCTCGCCCGGGCAAGAGCCTGGCGGGGCGGCGGCCGGGCGATCCTCGGCCAGGGCGTAGGCCGGGCCGAGAAGGGCCAATACGACGAGCCCCCGCCACCCCGCACCCTGCATCCGAGTCCTCCCGCGATTGGTGTCCGGCCGATCCTATGCTAGCAGCGGCCCGAGGTCCCGTAGCTCAGCAGGACAGAGCAGCGGTTTCCTAAACCGAAGGTCGGAAGTTCGAGTCTTCCCGGGATCGCCAACCAGAACGTGACGGCCGCGCGCCTGCCATGGCGCGGGGCGTTCCGAGGCAAGCAGGGCCCCGGACGGAACGGCACCCGCCGCTGGTGCGGCAGCCCTTTGCGATACCATGATCCGCCTCGCCCAGGCGCGATGGAGATGAGCGCGATGTCGACGGCCGTGATCGACTTCCGGAGCGACAACGTCGCGACGGTCAGCCCCGAGATCCTGAAGGCGCTGTCCGAGAGCAATGCCGGGACGGAGGCGTCCTACGGCGCGGACAGCCTGAGCGACCAGCTGGACCGGCGCTTCTCGGAGGTGTTCGAGGGACCGGCGAAGGTGTTTCCGGTCGCGACCGGCACGGCCGCGAACGCACTCGCCCTCTCGGCCTGCGCCCGTCCCTATGGCGGCATCTATTGCCATGCCGACGCCCATATCCACACCTCCGAGGGCGGCGCGACCGAGGCCTTCACGGCCGGCGCGAAGCTGATCCCGCTGCGAGGCCAGGGCTACCGGCTCGCCGCCGACGAACTCGACGCGGCGATCGCCCGGGCCGAGCGCGGCCGCCACCACAAGCCGCAGCCGGACGCGATCTCGGTCACCCAGGCGACGGAGGCCGGAACGGTCTATCGGCTCGACGAGCTCGGCCGGATCGGCGAGATCGCCCGGCGCCACCGGGTCCGCCTCCACATGGACGGGGCCCGCTTCGCGAACGCGGTCGCGACGCTCGGCTGCTCGCCGGCCGAGATGACCTGGCGAGCCGGCGTCGATATCCTGTCCTTCGGCGTCACCAAGAATGGCGGCATGAATGCGGAGGCGATCGTCGTCTTCGACGGCGACCTCGCCGAAGAGCTCGCCTACCGGCTGCGACGGGCCGGGCAGACCTGGTCGAAGATGCGCTTCGCGGCCATCCAGCTCCTCGCCTATGTCGAAGACGACCTGTATCTCCGCTCCGCCCGGCAGGCGAATGCCCTCGCCTCCCGGCTCGGCGCCGGGATCGCCGCGCTGCCCGGCCTGCGGCTGCACGCGCCCGTGGAGGCGAATATCGTCCACGCGATCCTGCCGCTCTCCGCCATCGCGGCCCTGAAAGGCAAGGGCGTGCTGTTCTTCGACCGCGGCGGCGGTCTCGCACGCTTCGTATGCCGCTTCGACGGCAGCGTGGAAGATGTCGACCGCCTGCTCGCGACGATGCAGGCCTGCCTCCCGGCCGAGCCGGACATCGCTCAGGTCGCCTGAGCGACCGGGCCGCGCAGCTCCTAACGCGAGATCTCCATGCTTCCGTCCCGAGACAGCCTCATCATCGGCTTCGCTCATCCGGCCTATCAGATGAAGAGCTGTTTCGACGCCCTCGGCACCGGGATCACCTGTTTTCAGGTCGGCTCGAAACAGGAGCTGGCCGACCGCGCCCACGAGGCCGACGTCATCTCCGTCTCGGGCCTCTGGGATAACGAGCTCCTCCAGAGGGCCGGGAAGCTCCGCTTCATCCAATCGATCAGCGCCGGTACGAACCAGTACGACCGGGAGGCAATCGCGGCGCGCGGGATCCGGCTGGCGAGCGCCCAGGGCGCCAATGCCCGGGCGGTGTCCCAGCATGCCATGGCGCTGGTCCTGGCGATCGCCCGGCGGCTGCCCGAGGCGCACGACAACCAGGTCCGGAAGCTGTGGCGGCCGATGCAGGGCGATTTCGCGCTCCGCGAGGACGAGTTGACGGACAAGACGATGCTGATCGTCGGGCTCGGTACGATCGGCGGCCGGCTCGCCTCGCTGGCCAAGGCCTTCGACATGAAGGTCGTCGGCACGCGCCGGGATCCCGCGGCGGGGGCGAACGGGGCCGATTCCGTCCACGGCATGGGGGACCTCGGCGGGCTGCTGCCCGAGGCCGATTACGTGGTGCTGACCTGCCCGCTCACCTCCGAGACGCAGGACCTGATCGGCCGGGCGGAGCTGGAGCGGATGAAGCCCACCGCCCACCTCGTGAACGTGGCCCGCGGCGGCTGCGTCGTGGAGGCGGATTTGATCGAGGCGCTCCAGTCGGGACGGATCGGGGGAGCGGCGCTCGACACGGTTGTGGACGAGCCCCTGCCGGCCAGCTCGCCTCTCTGGACGTTGCCGAATGTCGTCATCACCTCGCATCTCGCGGGCGAGACGCGGCGCTACGAAGAGAACGTACTCGCGATCCTGATGGACAATCTCGACCGTCTCTGGCGCGGCGAGACCACGCTCCGGAACCAAATCGTCTGAGCTTCGCTAGGTCGCGTCAGGCCTGACTGAGATAGGCCAGCAGGGCGCCGCCCAGGATCATGAGCGCGCTGAGGACGAGGGTGGGCGTGAGCGGTTCGGCGAGGACGAGGTGTCCGAGCAGGATGCCGAAGATCGGCGAGAGCAGCACGAACTGCCCCGCGGTCGCGGCCGGCATGCGGGTCAGGATCTTGGCCCAGGCCAAGAAGGCCAGGATGGTCGGGACGAGCGCGTTGTAGAGGACGATGAGACCGAATTCGGGATCGAGCCGCAGCGGCTGCCCTTCGAACAGGAGAACGCAGAGGCCGGCGAATCCGGCTGCCGTCAGCATCTGCAGGAAGATCTGGCTGCCGAAGGACGAGGTCCAGCGCCGCCTGCGGTAGAGCACGGCGCCGAGCGCCCAGGCCATCGCGCCGACGAGCGTGGCGGCCGATCCGGCCCGGGCGCCAGGCCCGGTCCAATCCATTCCCCATGGTGCGAACAGGACCGCGAGGCCTGAAAAGCCGAGTGCCACGCTTGCGGCCATTCGGGGCGTGACGGCCTCGCGCGACATCAGGAAGGCGAAAAGAAGCGCCCAGATCGGCATCGAATAGGCGATCAGCACCGTCCGGCTCGCGTCGATATGGGTCAGCGCCCAGGTCGTGCATCCTGTCATGATAGCGGCCTGGAGCAGGCCGACGCCCGCCATCGCGGCCCGCTCGCCCGGTACGGGAAGCAGGCCGCGCCAGCCCGCCCGAGCGGCGAGCCAGGCGCCCAGGAAGAGCACCGCGAGCCCGTAGCGCAGGGCATTGAAGGTCCAGGGGCCGTTCGTCGCCACGGCGTGCTTCATGACGACGTAATTGCCGCCCCAGGATGTGATGACGAAGCCGAGGAGCAGAATGGGTGCGAGGGTGGCCCGGAAACCCGGGGCGTCGCTCGCAGGCGCCATCTCAGAGGATGCGGCGCAGGAAGTCGCGGGTGCGGGGCTCGCGCGGCTCGGACAGGAGTTCCCGGGCGGACCCTTCCTCGACAATCGCGCCGTGGTCCAGGAAGAGTATCCGGTCCGCGACCTCGCGGGCAAAGCTCATCTCGTGGGTGACGACGACCATGGTCATGCCCTCGTCGGCGAGGCTCCGCATCACGGCCAGGACCTCGCCCACGAGTTCGGGATCGAGCGCCGAGGTCGGCTCGTCGAAGAGGATCGCCTTCGGCTGCATCGCAAGCGCGCGGGCGATCGCGACGCGCTGCTGCTGGCCGCCGGAAAGCTGCCCAGGATAGGCATCCGCCTTCTCGGCAAGCCCGACCCGGTCGAGCAGCGCGCGCCCTCGCACGAGCGCGTCCGCCTTCGGCTCCCGCTTCACGTAGATCGGTCCCTCCACGACATTCTGGAGCGCGGTGCGGTGCGGAAAAAGGTTGAAGCGCTGGAAGACCATCGACAGGCGGGTCCGGACGGCCGTGATCGACCGCTTCGCCCGGTCGACCGCGATGCCGTCCACCACGATGTGGCCGGCCTGATAGCTTTCGAGGCCGTTGACGCAGCGCAGGATCGTGGACTTGCCGGACCCGGACGGGCCGATGATGCACACGACCTCGCCGATCTGCACGGCCGCGCTCACGCCGCGCACCACCTCGACGCTGCCGAAGCTCTTGCGGACGTCTCGCAGCTCGATCAGCGCCATCGCATCAACGCCGCGCGCTCCGGGCCTCGAGCCGTGAGACGAGGAGGATGAGCGGCAGGCTCATGCACAGGTAGAGAAGCGCGACGAGCGTGAAGACGGTCGTGTTCTGGAAGGTCGAGGAGGCGATCAGCCGGCCCTGGAGGGCGAGCTCCGCGACCGTGATGGTGGAGGCCTGCGAGGAATCCTTCAGCATCATGACCATGATGTTGCCGTAGGGCGGCAGCACGACCTTGAAGGCCTGCGGCAGGAGCACCCGCCGCATGGTGAGCCACCAGCCCATGCCGATCGATTGCGCGGCCTCGACCTGCCCCCGGTCGACCGCCTCGATCCCGGCCCGGAAATTCTCGGACTGGTAGGCCGAATAGGCGATGCCGAGTCCGATGATCGAGGCCTGCACGGCCGAGAGCGAGATGCCGAAATCCGGAAGCACGAAGTAGATGTAGAAGAGCTGGACGATGATCGGGATGCCCCGGATCACGTTCACGAAGACCTTCGCGATCCCGGAGAGGACCGGATTGCCGGACACCCGCATCAGGGCCCAGACGAGGCCGAGCACGGTCGAGAGCACGAAGGAGCCGGCCGTCACGATGACGGTCAGGCGGAGCCCCTGCGCCAGGATCGGCAGGAACTCGACGGATTGCTTGAGGAAACCGTCCACGGCAAAGCGCTTCGGGCCGCCGGCCGGGCGCTACTCCTCGAGCCCCCATTTGACGAGGATCTTCTTGATCGTGCCGTCGGCCTTGAGCTTCGCGAGCGCGACGTTGACGCGCTTCAGGAGATCCGGGTCGGTCTTGCGCGTCCCGATCCCGACGGAGCCCACCACCATGGGCTTGTAGCCCTTGACGAGATGCACCTCGGGAAAGCGGCCCTGCTGCAGGTTGTAGGCGACGATCGGGCCGTCGGCGAAGCCGGCCTTGATCCGCCCGGCATTCACGTCCCGCATGATATCCGGGATGGTGTCGTAGAGCTTCACCTCGGCGAAGAGGCCGCTCTTCTGCAGCGGCTCGACGAAAGCCGTCCCGAGCTGCACGCCGACCACCATACCCTTGAGGTCGGCGAGATCCTTGTAGGCCTTCGTGTCGGTCTTCGGCACGAACAGCCCGTCGCCATAGGTGTAGATCGGCTCGGAGAAGTCGACGACCTGCTTGCGGGCGTCGGTGATGTACATGGCGGCGGCGATGAGATCGATGCGGCTCGAAGTAAGAGACGAGATCAGCGTCGAGAATTGCATCGGCTCGATCTTGACCTCGAAGCCGGCATCCTTGCCGATCGCGGTCACGATATCGACCATCACGCCCTGGATCTGGTTCGAGGCCGTGTCCAGGAACGTGAAGGGGATGCCCGTGGGGGTCGATCCGACCCGCATCGTCTGCTGGGCCGACACGGGCGACAGCGCCAGGGCAAGTCCGGCCAAGGCCAATATGGCGCGTCGGACCAGCATCCACGGAACTCCTCTCAAATCGGGCCGCCATAAGACGTCACAGATTCCGATCCGGCAAGGCAGAACGGCCGGTTCTTGCAGGCCTGGCTGGCGGCACGACCCTGGGCGTGCAAGGGTCGCGCCGAAAGGCGGATCGGCCATCTCCACGCTTCCAGACGTGCCTGCCCTCTTCATCATCCGTCCGCGCTCGGACGAGCAGAGCGGCTTCCGGCTCCTGGCCGGGGATAGCGCGGAGGCGGTCCGGCTCGCCCGGCAGATGGAAGAGCGGGGGCTCGTGGTCGAGATCCTCGACCCGAACGGGACTGCCCATCCGCCGGACGACCTCGATCTCGCAGCCGCCGCCCTCGGCCCGACCCCCGCGCAAGTTGGGCTGATCCAGTCCACCTGCGACGTGCTGCTCTCGGCGAATTTGCGGGCAGCGGACATCTTCTACGACCGGCTCTTCGCCCTCGCACCCGAGACGCGCTCCATGTTCGAGGACGACCTCACCGGGCAGAAGCAAAAGCTGCTGGATACGCTGGGCAGCCTCGTCGGCTATCTCACCCACCCGGACCTGCTCGGCGGGGCCATCTCGAATCTGGGCCGGCGTCACGCCCGATATGGCGTCGAGCCGGCCCATTACGGCCCGGCCGGGGAAGCGCTGCTGGCGAGCCTCGCCGAGCTCCTCGGTCCGAGATTCACGCCGGAGGTTCGGAAGGCCTGGACCGCCCTCTACGCGCATCTCAGCCGGGAGATGCTGAAGGCGCAGCGCCAGGGTGCGGGCTTGTCGAACGCATGAGCAGAGATGCCGCAGAATTCGGCATCGTGACCTCGCGCTACGCCGTCTTCTACGCCCCTTCCCCCGACAGCGCCCTCTGGGCTTTCGGCTCCGGGCTCATCGGCTACGATGCGGAGAGCGGGGCCTCGCTTCCCTGTCCGGAAGGATTGCCCTGTCCGCCGGCGGAGTGGCGGGCTCTGACGGAGGAGCCGCGCCGCTACGGCTTTCACGGCACGCTCAAGGCTCCGTTCTCGCTGGCCGGCGGCTCGGCCGACTCCGATCTGGTGACGGCCGCCCGGGACTTCGCGTCCGGACGGAGCGCCTTCGACCTGCCGGGCCTCGACGTGGTGACGATCGGCGCTTTCACGGCACTCGCGCCCACCTCCCGATCGAACGCGCTGGAGGACCTCGCGGCCGACAGCGTGCGGGCATTCGAGCCCTTCCGGGCCCCGCTGTCGGCGGCCGACCGGGAGCGGCGCCTCAGGGCACCTCTCTCCGGGCGCCAGATCGGCCATCTCGACCGGTGGGGATATCCGTATGTCTTCGATGAGTTCCGCTTCCACATGACCCTGACCGGGCCATTGCCCGACCGCCTCCGGGAGCCGGTTCGCGCCTCCCTGCAGCAGCGCTACGCCGCGCTCCGGCCGGGCCTCAGGGTGGATGCGGTCGCGATCTTCAGGCAGCCAGATCGGGCCGGCCCGTTCCGCGTCCTGGCCCGCCTTCCCTTCGGCGGCCCGCCGGTCAGCTATATTTCGCCAGGAAGGCCGCCGCCGGCAGCGTCCTGAAATCGGGCAGCGCCTCGCGGAGCTGACCATGGCTCCAGTCCCACCAGGCGAGACGCTGCAGCGCTTCCGCGACGTCGGCCGGAAAACGGGGCCGGATCGGCCGGGCCGGGTTGCCGGCGACGATCGTGTAGGGCGCGACATCCTTGGTCACGATGGCCCCGGCCGCGACTACCGCACCCGTACCGACGCTGCGACCCGGCAGCACGACTGCCCCATGCCCGATCCAGACGTCGTGGCCGATCGACACCGGCGACGCGCGGCGCCACGCGAAGAACGCCGCCTCGTCCTCTTCGCCCGGAAAATAGCGGCTCGCCCGGTAGGTGAAATGGCTCTGGCTCGCCCGGTCCATCGGGTGGTTGCCGGGATTGATGCGGACATGGGCCGCGACCGAGCAGAACTTGCCGATCCGGGACGAGATGATGTCGCTGTCATTGGCGACATAGGAATAGTCGTCCAACGTGGATTCGACGACGGAGGTCCGCCGGCCGACTTCCGTGTAGCGGCCGAACGTCGTCCCGCCGACCTCCGCCCCGTCGTGGATGAGAGGCTCCGGTCCGAGTTCGCGCGCCATCATATGTCTCCGAAACGGCCCGCTTCCCAGAGCCATGTGACGACGGCGTGACGTTCGCCAGGCGCAGCGCTCTGTCACGAGGACGTTGCAGAAGCCCGCTAGCCCGTCCGCCAGGAGTGAACGGATGCTGGTTCTGGAGAGCGTGTCGCGCCGGTTCGGCGGCAAGACGGCTGTGTCGAATGTCGACCTCGAGATTGCGCCCGGAAGCTTCGTCGGCGTGATCGGCCGGTCGGGCGCCGGCAAGTCGACGCTGCTCCGCATGGTGAACCGCCTGATCGACCCGAGCGAGGGCCGGATCACCTTCGAGGGCGTCGAGGTGAGCGCGCTGCAGGGCCGCGAGCTTCGGGCGTGGCGGGCTCGCTGCGCCATGATCTTCCAGCAATTCAATCTCGTCGGGCGACTCGACGTTCTGACGAATGTGCTGACCGGTCGCCTCAATCATGTCCCGACGGCCCGGTCCCTGTTCCGCCTCTGGAGCGAGACCGACAAGGCGATCGGCCTTTCGGCGCTGGAGCAGTTCGACATCGCCGGGCTCGCCTCGCAACGGGCGGAAAGCCTGTCGGGCGGCCAGCAGCAGCGGGTCGCGATCGCCCGGGCTTTGGTGCAGGAGCCGGACATCATCCTGGCCGACGAGCCGATCGCCTCGCTCGATCCGCGCAATACCCGGGTGGTGATGGATGCGTTGCTGCGTATCAACAAGCATTACGGCATCACCGTCCTGTGCAACCTGCACTCGCTCGAGGTCGCCCGGACTTATTGCGACCGCCTGGTGGGAATGTCGGCCGGCCGCATCGTCTTCGACAATGCGCCGGACCGCCTGACCGAGGACGTGGCGCGCGAACTCTACGGCCTCGAGGCCGGAGAGGTCATGGCCGCGGCCCGCCCCGCGAAGGCGAGCGTCGCGCCCGAATACGGGTCCGCCGTTCCGGCCTGACGGACGGGGCGGCCCCGTCGCCTCACGCTTGCGTCACCAACACCGAAGGACAGCATCATGCTCACTCGTCGTCACGCCATGGGCGCCGCCGCGCTCGGCCTCACCCTCGCAGCCGCTTCCTCCAGCTTCGCGCAGGATTGGAAGGCGAAGTATCCGGAGCTGACACTCGGCGTCATTCCGGCCGAGAACGCCTCCACCACCACCGACCGGTGGCAGCCGCTCACCGCCTACTTGGCCAAGGAACTCGGCGTGCCCGTGAAGCTGCGGGTCGCCAACGACTACGCGGCCGTGATCGAGGGTCAGCGCGCCGGCAACATCCAGCTTGCCTTCTATGGCCCGGCCTCCTTCGCCCGCGCCGTCATCACGGGCGTGAAGACGGAGCCGCTCGCGAACCAGAAGCACGAGACCGGCGTCAACGGCTATTACTCGGTCATCTACGTGCGGGCCGACAGCCCGTATAAGTCGATCGACGACCTCAAGGGCAAGACGCTGGCCTTCGTCGACCCGAACTCGACCTCCGGCAACCAGGCGCCGCGCTTCTTCCTGCAGCGCGCCGGCAAGGATGCGGAGAAGTTCTTCGGCAAGACCTTCTTCGCCGGCAGCCACGAGAATGCCGTCCTGGCGCTAGCCCAGGGCACCACGGACGCCGCCGCGAATCTGTGGAACTCCGAGACCGACACCACGATCACCCGCATGAACGCCAAGGGCATGCTCAAGGACATCAGCGGCAAGGAGCTGACCCAGAAGGATTTCCGCGTCGTGTTCAAGTCGGACTTCCTGCCCGAAGGGCCGTTCAGCGTGCTGTCGACGCTGCCGGACGACCTCAAGAGCAAGATCAAGCAGGCGCTGCTCGACCTGCCGAAGAAGGACAAGGCCACCTTCGACAAGCTCTCCGATGGCAAGGACCTCAGCCTGGAGCCGGTCGGGCTCAAGGACTTCCAGCCCATCATCGACATGGTCCGCTTCAACGACGAGCAGCGTAAGCGCTCCTAAGGGCGCGAGAGAACGGGCTCAGGGCAAGGCAACGACACGGGTATGACGAGCGCGATCCGGGTACTGCCCGAGCGGCAGGCCGGAACCCTGCTCGCCAGCTACCAGGCCGCGGCCCGGGGCAAGCGGCAACGTGTGATCGTGGGGCTCGCCGTGCTGGCGGGCCTCACGCTCCTCGCGGGCTGGATGGCGGAGGTCCGTCTCGGCACCTTCGCGGACAATATCGGGAATTTCACGAACTACCTCGCGCAGATCCTGCCCCAGCTGACCTGGTCGAACCTTCGGGGCGACCTCGCCGGGTGGTATTGGAACCTGCCGAAATGGCTCGCCCTGCTCGGGGAGACCATCCTGATCGCCTATCTCGGCACGGTGGTCGGCGCGATCGGCGCCTTCCTGCTGTGTTTCGCAGCCTCGGCCAATCTCGTCCGCTCGCCCTGGCTCCGCTTCGCGGCGCGACGCTACCTCGAATTCTGCCGCACCGTGCCGGAGGTCGTGTTCGCGCTGATCTTCGTGCTCGCCTTCGGGCTCGGCCCCGTGGTCGGCGTCATGGCGCTCGCGATCCACACGACAGGCGCGCTCGGAAAGCTGTTCGCCGAGGTGGCCGAGAATATCGACATGAAGCCGGTCGAGGGGATCGAGGCGACCGGCGCATCCTGGGTCGAGATCATCCGCTTCGCGGTCCTGCCCCAGGTCCTCGCGAATTTCGCCTCCTACGCGCTGCTCCGCTTCGAGATCAATGTCCGGGCGGCAGGAGTCATGGGCTTCGTCGGCGCCGGCGGCATCGGAATGGAATTTCTGGTCGCCATCCGGAGCTTCTACTATCAGGACATCAGCGCAATTCTGCTCCTCATCGTCGTGACCGTCATCGGGATCGATCTCGCGACCGAAAGACTGCGGCACCTCCTGATGTCCGCCGAGGCAAGGCATTGACGGGCCAACGTTCCCCTTCGGCTCTGCGGGTCGAGGCTCTCCGAGACCTCCGGAACCTGCGCGCCCGGCATCCGGCCGCCTTCGTCGGAGCCTGGGGCCAGCACAGGGCCGCGATCGCGGTCGTCGCCCTTCTCGTCGGCGTGGCCCTCCTGGCGTTGATCCAGCTCGACGTCTCGCCGATGAGGATCCTGCGCGGCTTCGGGCAGCTCGGCAGCTATGCGCTGCACATGCTGCCGCCGAGCAGCGGAGGCAGATTCCAGCTCTACCTCGTCGCGCTCGGCGAGACGCTCGCCATCGCCTTCCTGGGAACGCTCGTCGCCGCCATCCTGGCCTTTCCGGTCGCCTTCTTGGCAGCCCGCAACGTCGTGCCGAACATCCTGGTCCATTTCGTGAGCCGCCGCGTTTTCGACGTGATCCGCTCGGTCGACGTCCTGATCTGGGCCCTGATCTGGATCAACGTCGTCGGGCTCGGGCCCTTTGCCGGCGCGCTCGCCATCGCGTGTTCGGATTTCGGGGTCTTCGGCAAGCTGTTCTCCGAAGCGATCGAGACCGCGGACCGGCGGGCGATCGAGGGCGTCACCGCGACCGGCGGCAGCCGCCTTCACGAGGTGAGCTACGGCCTCGTCCCGCAGATCCTGCCCGTCATAGCGAGCCAGGTGCTTTATTACTTCGAGTCGAACACGCGCTCGGCCACGATCATCGGCATCGTGGGTGCCGGAGGCATCGGCAGCTACCTGACCGAACTCATCCGCACCCTCGAATTGCAGCAGGTCGCCTTCCTGGTCCTCATGATCCTGGTGACCGTGTCGGCCATCGATTTCGTGTCGTCCCGGCTCCGGTTTGCCATGATCGGCCGGTCGCCCCAGAACGCGCTCGCCTAAGCGGCTGGGACGACGGAGCTTGAGCCAGGCATGGACCGGCATGTGATTCGTGACGTCTCGGCGTTGGAGGCCCTGTACGGCTCCGTCGACGCCCGATCGATCGAGAAGGAGATCGACCATCTCCATCCTGTCTATGCAGCCTTCGTCCGGGCGGCCCCGCTCTGCATCCTGGCGACGGCCGGCCCCGGCGGCCTCGACGCCTCGCCCCGGGGCGATCGGGCCGGCTTCGTCGAGATCGGCGACCGGAAGACCCTCCTTCTGCCGGACCGCCGCGGCAACAATCGCATCGACAGCCTGCGCAACATCCTGGTCGATCCGCGGGTGGCGCTCCTCTTTCTCGTGCCGGGCCTGGGCGAGACGCTGCGCGTGAACGGTCGGGCCGAGATTTCCATCGATCCGATCCTGCTCAAGCGGTTCGGCGTCGCCGGCCGGCCACCCCGTTCGGTGCTGGTCGTGGCGATCGAAACGGTGTTCTTCCAATGCTCGCGTGCGCTCGTCCGGGCGGATATCTGGAACCCGGACAAGCGCCTGCCCCGCTCCGCCCTGCCCAGCACCGGCACGATCCTGGCCGCCCTGAGCCGGGGCGAGTTCGACGGCGACGGCTACGATGCCGCCCTTCCGGAGCGCGTCAGGGCGACGCTCTATTGAGGGCACGATGACCGGGCAGGTGAAAGCCGTCGCACGGAGCGCGACGCATTCCTTCGGGAAGCCGACGACGGACCGTATCCGCCTGCTGAAGGGCCTCGGCGTCGAGGGCGACGCCCATCTGGGAGAGCGCGTCCAGCATCGCTCCCGCGTCGCCAAGGATCCTGGCCAACCGAACCTGCGGCAGGTGCATCTCATTCATGCCGAGCTCTTCGACGAACTGGCCGGCCGGGGCTTCGCGATCGAGCCCGGCGCGATGGGCGAGAACGTCACGACGCTGGGCATCGACCTCCTCGGCCTGCCGACCGGAACGCGGCTCCATCTCGGTGATTCGGCGGTGGTCGAGGTGACGGGGCTGCGCAATCCCTGCCTGCAGCTCGATGCCTACCAGCGGGGCCTGATGCGGGCCGTGCTGGACCGCGACCCTGCCGGACATCTCATCCGCAAGGCCGGCATCATGGCAGTCGTCCTGAGCGACGGCGAGGTCGCGGCCGGCGATGCGATCCGGGCCGAGCCTCCTGCCGGTCCGCACCGCGCTCTCGTTCCCGTCTGACGAATCAGGACTCGACCAGGAACTCGACCCGGTCCGCCGCGAAACAGGAGCGGGTCGCCTGGATCCGGCATCCTTCCGCATCGACGTTGACGCTTTCGACCACGAGCACGACGCGGCCCGAAGCGAGGTCGAGCGCGAGCGCCTCCTCCGCCGTGGCGATCCGGGCCGAGATGCGGGTGGTCAGCCGGACGTAATCGGCCACCGCGAAGGCTGCATAGGCGCGGGTGATCGAGCCGCATTCCGCATAGACCTGCCCGAAGCCGGCGAACCGCGGCAGCGGCAGGCAGGTCCTGGCCACCGAGATCGGCGTGTCGTCGGCTCGATGGATCGTGGCCAGTTCCAGCAACGGCCCGTCCTCCGGCAGCCCGAGCGCGCGGCCGAGCGATGGGCCGGCCGCGATCTCGCGCTCGGAGACGAGTTCGCCCCAGGCCTCGTGTCCCGCGCCGGCGACGATTTCGGAGAAGCGCACCCGGGAGCCGAGCGGGTAGGTCAGCGGCCTCGCCTCGACGAAGGTGCCGCGCCCGCGCGTCGCCCGGACGATGCCGCGCTCGGCCAAAGCCGCCAGCGCCCGGCGCACGGTGTGGCGGTTGACGCTGAACCGGTCGGCCAGGACCGCCTCGGTCTCGAGCTGAGCGCCTGGCGGAAGTCGGCCGGACGCGATCTCGGCCTCGAGTGTATCCGCGATTTGGCGCCAGACGGAGACGCCGAGCCTTCGTGCCACGAGGACCGCATCGGCCCGCTCGCCCGTCATGCCCTTGTCATCGATCCCGTCCATAGTTGTCGAGTATACTAGACAACGCAGCCGATGGGTACGACAATCGGTCATGCGGAGCGCCCGGATGCAGGATGTGGATACAGCCCCTCGGCAAGCCGTCATGGCGCTCTGCGCCGAGGCGACCCGTGCCGAGCTGGACGCGGCCCTGTTGAGCCTCGGGCCGCTGCCGCCGATCCGCGATCTGCGCCCTGTCGAGAATGGCAGCGTGATGCTGCGCGGCAGGGCCGGCGGCGACGGCGCGGTCTTCAATCTCGGCGAGGCGACTGTGTCCCGCGCGGCCGTGAGTTTGGTCGACGGCAGCCCCGTCCAGGGCTTCGCCTATCACCTCGGCCGAGACCTCGAGAAGACCCGCCAGGCCGCGACGCTCGATGCGCTCTGGCAGCTGCCGGCCCGGCGCGGTGCCGTCGAGGCGGCGCTCGCGCCGGTGCGGAACCGCATCCTGGCGAACGACGCCCGGGCCGAGCGCCGGGCCGCAGCCACCCGGGTCAACTTCTTCACCCTCGCCCGTGGGGAGGATTGATGTCGGCCGCCCTCGCCCCCGGATTCGCCGATCCGGTCTTCGAAGCCCAGGCCGTGTTCCGGACCCTGCTCGACGCCCTCGCCCGCCCGGGCGTGAGGCAGCCGCTCCCGGCCGCGCTCGAACCACCGGCGCCGCTGACGCAGGAACTCGCCGCAGTCGCCCTCGCGCTCGCCGATCCGGACGGGTCGCTCTGGCTCGACGCCCCGCTCGCCCGAGACCCGGCCGTGGCGGGCTATCTCCGCTTCCATACCGGTGCCAGGATCGTAACCGATCCGACTGACGCCGCCTTCGCGCTTGTCAATGCCCCGGACGTCCTGCCGTCCTTCTCGCGTTTCGCGAACGGCACCGACGAATACCCTGATCGCTCGACGACGCTCGTCATCGCGGTGCCGGCGCTCGACGGCGGACCCCCGATCCGTCTCGCCGGCCCGGGCATCCCCCACGAGGTCGTGGTCTCGGCCGCCCTGCCGGCCGGTTTCGCCGCGCGGCTGCGGGCCAATCACGGCCTGTTCCCGCGCGGCGTCGATTGCCTCCTCGTTTCGCGAGGCGAAGCGATCGGCATCCCGCGCTCCTCCACCATTCTCGGGGCGGCCTGATGTATGTCGCGGTGAAGGGCGGCGAGGCTGCCATCGACAATGCGCACCGGCTCCTCGCCCACGAGCGGCGCGGCGACACGGCGGTTCCTGACCTCACGGTCACGCAGATCGACGAGCAGCTCGCGCTAGCCGTGGACCGGGTGATGACGGAGGGCTCGCTCTACGACCGTGGCCTGGCCGCGCTTGCGATCAAGCAGGCCCGGGGCGACCTCGTCGAGGCGATCTTCCTTCTCCGGGCCTTCCGGACGACGCTGGCCCGGTTCGGCTATTCCGAGCCGCTCGACACTGGGGCGATGCAGGTCGAGCGGCGCGTCTCGGCGACCTTCAAGGACCTGCCGGGCGGGCAGGTTCTCGGGCCGACCTTCGACTACACGCACCGCCTGCTCGACTTCGCGCTCGCGGCCGCCGGGGGCGACCCGGCCGAGCCCGAGGAGGCGGCGGCGACGGGCGATCGCATGGCCCGCGTCACCGACATCCTGGGCGACGACGACCTCATCGCCCGGGAGGCGCCGGGCCAAGCCGAGCCCGGGGACCTGACCCGCGATCCGCTCTCCTTCCCGACCGACCGGGACCTCCGTCTCCAGGCGCTGGCCCGGGGCGACGAGGGCTTCCTCCTCTCGCTCGGCTATTCGACGCAGCGCGGCTTCGGCCGCAACCACCCCTTCGTCGGCGAGGTTCGCCTGGGCGAGGTCGCGGTGGAGTTCGTGCCGGAGGAACTCGGCTTCCCGGTTCCGCTCGGCCGCGTGCAGCTGACGGAATGCCAGATGGTCAACGGCTTCAAGGGCTCGGCCGAGACCTCACCGCAATTCACCCGAGGCTACGGCCTCGTCTTCGGCCAGTCGGAGCGGAAGGCGATGTCGATGGCGCTCGTCGACCGGGCGCTGCGGGCGCGGGATCTCGGCGAGGAGGCCGCCTCGCCGGCGCAAGACGAGGAGTTCGTCCTGTCCCATTCCGACAACGTGCAGGCGACCGGCTTCGTCGAACATCTGAAGCTGCCGCATTACGTCGACTTCCAGGCCGAATTGGAGCTGCTGCGCCGGCTCCGGGCCGAGCACACGGCGGCCCGGGCAGCGGCCGACGAGCTGCCCGGGCTGCGGGAGGCCGCAGAATGAGCATGACCCCGCCCACCTATAACTTCGCCTATCTGGACGAAGGCACGAAGCGGATGATCCGCCGCGCCCTCCTCAAGGCCGTCGCGATCCCGGGCTACCAAGTGCCCTTCGCCAGCCGGGAGATGCCGATGCCTTATGGCTGGGGCACGGGCGGCGTCCAGGTCACGGCAGCCGTGATCGGACCGGCCGACGTCCTGAAGGTCATCGACCAGGGCTCGGACGACACCACGAACGCGGTCTCGATCCGCCGCTTCTTCGCCAAGACCGCGGGTATCGCGACGACGACCCGCACGGTCGAGGCCAGCATCATCCAGACCCGCCACCGCATCCCGGAACATCCGCTCGCCGAGGGCCAGATCCTCGTCTACCAGGTGCCGATCCCGGAGCCGCTCCGCTTCCTCGAGCCACGCGAGACCGAGACCCGCAAGCTGCACGCGCTCGCCGATTACGGGCTGATGCATGTGAAGCTCTACGAGGACATCGCCCGCCACGGCCATATCGCGACGACCTACGCCTATCCGGTCGAGGTCGCGGGCCGCTACGTCACCGACCCCTCGCCGACGCCCAAATTCGACAACCCGAAGATGGATGGCTGCCCGGCCCTGCAGCTTTTCGGGGCCGGCCGCGAGAAGCGCGTCTATGCAATCCCGCCCTATACGCGCGTCCGCAGCCTCGATTTCGACGACCACCCCTTCGCGGTGCAGCGTTTCTCGCAGCCCTGCGGTCTCTGCGCGGCCGACGGGGTCTATCTCGACGAGGTGGTGCTCGACGACCGCGGCGGCCGCATGTTCGTCTGTTCCGACACGGACCATTGCGAGGAGCGCCGGGCCGAGGGCCATCGCGGCGCCATGCTGGCGACGGCGCCCCAGGCCCTTGCGGGAGGCCGACCATGACCGGGGCGAACGGGCCGGTGGCGCAGGATCCGGGCGAGAGCCCGCTTCTCTCCGTTCGGGGCCTCACCAAGCATTACGGCGCGCGGATCGGCTGCGAGGACGTCTCCTTCGACATCCACGAGGGCGAGGTGCTGGCGATCGTCGGCGAATCCGGCTCCGGCAAGTCGACGCTGCTGTCGCTTCTCTCGACCGAGCTCGCGCCGACCGCCGGCACGATTCGCTACCGGATGCGCGACGGCTCGCTGCGCGACCTCTCCGGCCTGTCGGAATCGGAGC
The DNA here is from genome assembly GCF_964242715.1 of uncultured Enterovirga sp. Lineage (NCBI taxonomy): Bacteria > Pseudomonadati > Pseudomonadota > Alphaproteobacteria > Hyphomicrobiales > Methylobacteriaceae > Enterovirga > uncultured Enterovirga sp. The sequence continues at coordinate 33,092 of NZ_CAXTAZ010000016.1, read as the reverse complement.
GGCGGCTCCTCAACCGCACCGAATGGGGCTTCGTGCGCCAGGATGCCCGCGACGGTTTGCGCATGAATGTCTCGGCCGGCGCCAATGTCGGCGAGCGGCTGATGGCGGCGGGCGCGCGTCATTACGGCCGCATTCGCGAGGAGTCGCTCTCCTGGCTCGACCGGGTCGAGCTCGATCGGGACCGGATCGACGACGACCCGCGCTCCTTCTCGGGCGGGATGCGCCAGCGGCTGCAGATCGCCCGCAACCTCGTCACCCAACCCCGGCTCGTCTTCATGGACGAGCCGACATCGGGGCTCGACGTCTCGGTCCAGGCGCGGCTGCTCGACCTCATCCGCACTCTGGTGGCCGAACTCGGCGTCGCCGTCGTGATCGTAACGCACGACCTCGCGGTCGCCCGGCTCCTGTCGCACAGGATCATCGTCATGCGGTCGGGCCGGGTGGTCGAGACCGGCCTCACCGATCAGGTGCTCGACGACCCGGCGGGCGCCTACGCCCAGCTTCTCGTTGCCTCGGTGCTGGCCGCATGACCGTGACATCCGCCCCCATGCCCGACCCCGTTTCGCCGGCCTTGACCCTGGACGGGGTCGCCAAGAGCTTCGTGCTTCATCTCCGGGGCGGCGCCAGCCTTCCCGTGGTCCGCGATGTCGGCCTCGAGGTCCGACCGGGTGAATGCGTCGTGCTCGGCGGGCCGTCCGGGGCGGGCAAATCCTCCATCCTGAAGATGATCTACGGCAATTACCGCATCGGCGAAGGCCGCATCCTCGTGCGGGACGGCCTGGAATTCGTGGATGTCGCCACGACCGGGCCGCGCCGGATCATGGCGCTCCGCCGGACCGCCATGGCCTATGTGAGCCAATTCCTGCGCGTGATCCCGCGCGTGCCGACGCTCGACGTCGTCGTCGAGCCGCTTCTCGCGGAAGGCTTTGGGCTGGAGGAGGCACGAGGGCGAGCACGCGATCTCCTCCGGCGCCTCAACCTGCCGGCGCGGCTCTGGTCGCTGCCGCCCGCGACCTTCTCGGGCGGCGAGCAGGCCCGGGTGAACATAGCGCGCGGCTTCGCGCCGTCGCGTCCGATCCTGCTGCTCGACGAGCCGACGGCCTCGCTCGATGCCGAGAACCGCGCCGTCGTGGCCGACCTCGTGGCCGAGAAGAAGCAGGCCGGCACGGCGATCCTCGCGATCTTCCACGACGAGGAGATGCGGGACCGCGTGGCCGACCGGATCGTGGATGTCGCCCGGTTCGCCGAGCCGCACCTCGCCCACGCCTGAGAGATCACCCCATGGCCGATGAATGCCTCTTCGCGAACGCCGCTTTGGTCCTCCCGGACCGGGTGATCGAGCGCGGCTGGATCGCCACCGAAGGCGGGTTGATCACCGAGATCGGCGAAGGCGACGCGCCCGAGCGCGGCCAGGATTGCGCGGGAGACACCCTCGTGCCCGGCCTCGTCGAACTCCATACCGACCATCTCGAGAGCCATTACGCGCCGCGACCCAAGGTGCGCTGGGATCCGGTCAGCGCCGTGCTGGCCTATGACGCCCAGATCGCGTCCTCCGGAATCACGACCGTGTTCGACTCGCTCCGGGTCGGGTCGGACGCGGATTCCGCCTCGATCGGCGAGGATCTGATGGCGCTTGCCGGTGCGATCGCCTCGGTCCGAAACGCGAACCTGCTCCGGGTCGATCACCGTACGCATCTGCGTTGCGAGATCGCCTCGCCGAACGTGACCGCGCAGGCCGAGGAATATCTCGCCCTCTACCCGGCCGACCTGATGTCGCTGATGGACCACACGCCCGGCCAGCGGCAATTCACGTCGCTCGCGACCTGGAAAGCGTTTTACGCCCGCAAGACACCCTTCTCGAATACGGAGCTCGACGCCTTCATCGACCAGAAGCTCGCGACGCACCAGCGCTATGCCGTCCCCCACCGGCGATGGCTGGTGGAGGCGGCGCGCGAGGCCGGGATCGTGCTGGCGAGCCACGACGACGCAACTGCCGAGCATGTCGCCGAATCGGCCTGCGACGGGGTCGGGATCGCCGAATTCCCGACCACGATGGCGGCCGCCGAGGCGTCGCGCGAGGCCGGGCTGAAGATCATGATGGGGGCCCCGAACGTGATCCGGGGCGGCTCCCATTCCGGCAACGTCGCGGCCGAGGATCTGGCCAGGCGAGGCATGCTCGACATCCTGTCGTCGGACTACGTTCCCGCCAGCCTCCTCATGGCGGCCTTCGACCTGCCCCGGCGGGTGCCCGCGATCAGCCTGCCGGAGGCGATCCGGACCGTGACCTCGAACCCGGCCGAGGCGACCGGGCTCACCGATCGCGGCGCGATCGCGGTCGGCCGACGCGCCGATCTGGTGCGCGTGGCCCGGCACGGGGATACGCCCGTCGTTCGCCACGTCTACCGGGCGGGAGCCCGGATCGTGTGACCGATCCCGGCGCAGACGCATTCGGCGGGCCGGGGCGGCTCGTCCTCGTCGTGGGTCCGAGCGGGGCCGGAAAGGACACGCTGATCCGGGCCGCCCGGGACAGATTCGCGTCCGACCCGCGCTTCCACTTTCCCCGCCGCATGGTCACCCGGCCGGCTTCGGCCGCGGAGGACAACCACAGCTGCGATCCGGCTACCTTCCACAGGATGGCGGAAGCGGGCGGCTTCGCGGCCTCCTGGACCGCGCACGGCCAGAGCTACGGGATCCCGGCCTCGATCGGGCTCGCCCTCGCGGATGGCCGCACCGTGGTCTGCAACGTGTCACGCACGGTCGTAGACGTGCTTCGCGCCCGCTATCCGGACGTGCTCGTGATCGAGGTCACGGCCCCGCCCTCCGTCCTGGCCGAGCGGCTCGCAGCCCGGTCCCGCCCTGAGGACGGCGACCTGAGCCGCCGCGTCCGGCGCTCGGGAGAGGTCCGGGACGTGCGGCCGGATCTGACGGTGACGAATGTGGGTCCGCTCGACGAGGCGGCGGCGGCATTCTGTGAAGCGCTGGCCAGCCGAACAACCACGGCTTCGGCCGATCGGCCATCTGCGGACCGGCAGGCATCCGACACGGCCTCGATCTGAGGCCGGAACGTCGTTGCACGCGTTGCTGTGCGGTTATGGCGATGGTGGCGGACGCAGTCACGTGTGAACCGGTCTCCGGGCCGCGCCGTCCCTGTTTAGCAGGGAAAATACAGGGAAACCGGGTCGATTTCGGCCCATCACGTCAGTCCGGATAAATGTTCCGCGAGCGATGCCAGTCACTTGCAGCCGAATTCGCTGCTCGTCGGAACAGGGAATTTCATCGCGCGAGATCAGGGAAGCTTGGGTCGGGTATCAGGCAAGGCTCAGGCGTTCTTCAGGGCCCGAACTTGGTATAGCGCTCGAAGGCGTCCTTAACACTGACGTCATCCGCTTCATCGCGCCCATCATCGGCGTGCAGCAGCGTGATCGCCCAGCCCTCACGTTGATGGAGTGTCTGGATCGCGAGCGCGACATTGTCTGGCTCTCGTAACCAGGCCGAGGTCGGGCGCGCGCCGGCAGAATGGCCGCGTCTTCGAGGGGGGCGCGAGAAGCTCGACCGCGAAGGTGTTGGCCTCGTGTTCCTGACGCCGGTTCTTGTCCTAATCGGAGGATGTGCGGGAGATCATGTCGCTCTGATCGCAGCAGAAGCCGGTCTGGGCTGTCGGGACATGGTGCGGCGAGAGGTAGTGCCCAAGCTCGTGCGCGAGCGTGAAGCGGCGCCTTCGAGGGTGTGACCGGGCGTTGAGGAGGATGCTGCCGCTACCCCGTTCTGGCGGAGCGATCAGGGCGCCTTCGACGCGGGCGAGCACCTCGATCCTGATCTCGACGATGTCGAGCGCGTAGGCCACTGCCTCGACCAAGACTGCGCCAGGGACGTCTCCTAGTTGATCATGGATCGCGGCCGCGATCCGTGCCGGGTTCATCCCGACCTCCTCGATCGCCATGCGGTCGAGGGTGAGCGTCATCTCGTCGATCGGTTGGAGAGGAGGCTCTGCATCATGTCGTCGAGGATCTTGCGCTCATGCGGCTCGAGAGCGCCGGCCTGCCTGAACATGCGTTGCAATTGCGCATCAGCATCTGCCGCTTCCGCGTCCTCCCCGACCAGGAAGCTGATGCTGACCCCAAAGTGGTCGGCGAGCCCCTTCAGAAGGTTCATCGACGGGTTCTCGGTCCGGCCCTTCTCCAATTCCCAGATGTGCGCCTTCGAGACGCCGACGGCATCGGCGACCTGCTGGAAGGATTCCGACCTGGCCAGCCGCAGCTTGGTGATCCTGGCACCTATCCCCATGCGGCATCCTATGCGTTCATAAGGTCTTACGTTTACGGCAGTTAATCTGTTCGGCCAAGTGTTTTCCTGGTCTAACGGTACCGGGCGACATTGGGTCATCGGGAGTCAGGCCATGCCTCAGGTCATCGAGCACATTCCTGCGTCGTCGCTGCGGTCCTGGGACCGAAACGCCCGCACCCACTCCAAGAAGCAGGTCCGGCAGATCGCCGACTCGATTACCCGGTTCGGCTTCACGAATCCGGTGCTGGTGGACGGCGAGCACCGCATCCTCGCCGGCCACGGTCCGGTCGAGGCCGCAAAGCTCCTGGGCATGAGCACGGTGCCGTGTCTTCGGATCGACCGGCTCACGGCCGACGAGAAGCGGGCTTATGTCATCGCCGACAACAAGCTCGCCCTGAATGCCGGCTGGGACGAGCAGATCCTGGCCGAGGAGTTGAGCGCGCTGCTCGCCTCCGACCTCGATTTCGACATCGGGGTCACCGGGTTCTCGATCCCGGCGATCGACGGTCTGGTTGAGGGCCTGCAGGTCGAGGAGCCGGGCGCACCGGAGGACGAGGCGCCCCCGAAAGACGGGCCGGCCCGGTGCAGGCCGGGCGACCTCTGGGAACTCGGGCCGCACCGGCTGTGCTGCGGCAACGCGCTCGAGCGTGACGTCGTGCTTGCGCTCATGGGCGGCGAGCAAGCCCGCATGGTCTTCACCGATCCACCCTACAATGTCCCGATCGACGGCCATGTCGGCGGCTCAGGCGCGATCAAGCATCGCGAGTTCGCCATGGCGTCTGGCGAGATGACACGGGCTGAGTTCACGGCTTTCCTGTGCACCGCGTTCGAGCGGCTGGTGGAATCGAGCCTCGACGGTTCCATCCACTACGTCTGCATGGACTGGCGGCATATGGCTGAGATGCTGGCCGCCGGCGAGGGCGTGTTCTCCGAGCTGAAGAACCTGATCGTCTGGGCCAAGGACAACGGCGGCATGGGGACGTTCTACCGGTCCCGGCACGAGCTGATCTTCGCCTTCAAGAGCGGGACGGCGCCTCACACCAACACCTTCGAGCTCGGCCAGCACGGGCGTCACCGCACGAACGTGTGGAGCTACCGGGGCGTCAACACCTTCCGGGCCGGCCGCATGGACGAGCTGGCGCTCCACCCGACGGTGAAGCCGGTGCAGATGATCGCTGACGCCATCAAGGACGTCTCCGGGCGGGGCGAGATCGTGCTGGACCTGTTCGGCGGCTCCGGCTCGACCCTGATTGCCGCCCACAAGACCGGCCGGCGCGCCTTCCTTTGCGAGCTCGACCCTCTCTATTGCGACCGCATCCTGCGGCGGTGGGAGCATTATGCCGGCGACGACGCCGTCCTGGTCGCCTGCGGACTGGACGACCGTCCTGCCCTGAAGGCCGCGGCATGAGCGCCGACGACGATCACGCCCGCTCGCTGTCCGGGCGGGCTCGGTCCGGCTACGAGGTGGGCTATGCCAAGCCACCGGCCGCCACCAAGTTCACGCCCGGGCGATCCGGCAACCCGAAGGGACGGCCGGGCGGATCGAAGAAGCGGCCTCGGCCCGAGCCAAGCCTGAACGAGGAACGTCTGAAAGCGATCATCCTGGAGGAGGCTTACCGAACCGTGCAGGTCAACGACGCCTCCGGTCCGCTCTCCATCTCGATGGCTCAGGCGGTCGTGCGGTCGCTCGCCGTCAACGCCGCCAAGGGGCTCCAGCGTTCGCAGCGGCTGTTCACCGAGCTCCTTGCCACGACCGAACGCGATCGCAAGCGTCTGAGCGACGAGTGGCTCGACGTTGCCATGACGTACAAGATCGAGTGGGACCGCGAACTCGAACGACGCAAGGCCCTCGGGATCACCGGGCCAGGCCGCTCCCTTCATTGTCCGCATCACGCTCGACGACCAGGACGTTGCCCGTCGCCTGCCGGCGGGCAGCACGGGCACGGCCGCCATCTTCACCGAGCATGTCAAGGCGGCCCACGTTATCCGCAAGGTGATCCTGCGGCAGGCCGCGATCCTGAATTACGTGAACCCGTTATGACAGGGAGCCGAGGCATGAAAAGGGTGATCCTCCTAGCGCTCGCGTTGATCGGCGCGGCGCTCCCGCTGCAGGCGCAGAACCGGTCTCCTGACGAGCTGAATGCACGGCTCGCCGAACGCCGTGCCGTCGAAGCCGTGATCTGGGGCATGCCGGCGGTCAATTACGACCTGATGCTGCAGGAGATGCTGCGGAAGACATCCGGCAAAGTGAATCAGGTTCTCTACTGGGGTCGCCCGCTCGACGGGCGCAACCAGACCCTGACCCCCAACCCGGACGCGCTCTATTTCATGGTGTTCTTCAACACCGCCGACGGCCCGATCGTGCTCGATCTTCCGCCCGGCGACAGGAACGGGTCGTTCAACGGCAACATCGTCACAACATGGCAGGTGCCCCTCGAGGATGCAGGCCTCCTCGGGATCGACAAAGGCAAGGGCGGCAAGTTTCTGATCCTGCCCCCGGCCTACAAGGGCGCGACGCCGGCCGGCTATATTCCGCTCCCGTCCGACACGTTCGGCGGCTTCATGCTGTTCCGCGCCAATTTCAAAAGCCGGAGCGAGGCCGACATCGCGGCCTCCGTCGCTTACGGCAAGCGGATGAAGGTCTATCCGCTTGCGCAGGCTAAGACCCCGCCACCGACGGTCTTTACCGACGCAAAGGATGTCGATTTCGACTCGACGATCTGTTACGACGCCGGCTTCTTCGATCATCTGAACCGCATCGTGCAGAGCGAGCCGTGGCTCGATCGCGACCGGGTGATGATTGACCAACTCAGGTCCATCGGCATCGAAAAGGGCAAGCCCTTCGCGCCGAGCGACGCCGCGAAAGCCGTCCTGTCCGCCGCCGCGCGCGAGGCGGGCGACTGGTTGGAGGCCCGATACGAGGCCGGCCTACCGCCCTATTTCTCGCCGACCAGCCACTGGACCTTTCCTGCTTTCCCCGCCCTGATCAAAGCGGCAGGAGAAGGCTTCACCAGCCCCGACGACTATCCTCTGGATGATCGCGGTCTCGCGTACAGCTACGCCTTCGTCGCGATCAAGCGCCTCGGGGCGGGACAGTTCTACCTCTTTTCGATTCGTGACAAGGACGGCAGCTTCTACGACGGCAGCAGGACCTATCGTCTTCGCGTTCCGCCGAACGTACCGGTGGAACAGTATTGGTCGGCAACGGTCTATGACCGTAAGACGCACGCTTTGATCAAGAACATGTCGCGCGCGAGCCGCGCCTCAAACGCGGCGGACCTGCAGAAAAATCCTGATGGTTCGACCGACGTCTATTTCGGACCCAAGGCGCCCGACGGAAAGGACGCCAACTGGATTCCAACGGATGTTCAAGGACAATTCGAGCTGATCTTCAGGCTCTATGCGCCGACGAAGGTGTTCTTCGACAGGAAGTGGGTGCTGCCGGACGTCGAGCTGTTGGCGGCTCAATGACGGTGCCAAGCGGTAGTAGGGCATGGCCGGACCGGACGCCCTCTGGCGGAGGCGCAGCCGCAACGTGAGGAGCGGGAAGGTAGCCATGAGAACCACCGATGATCCGGCGCTCGATCGCCGAAACCTCCTCCTGGCAGGAGCAACCCTCGCGGCTGCCGCCACGCTCGGCATCCCTGAGGCACGCGCGCAAACGTCGTCCCTGAACCCGCAGCCTCTCCCGCCGTCGCCCGGCTGGTCGCGCGCGCTGCCGTCCGGACCCGACGCAGGCGTGAGGATCACGGAGGCCTATGCTGCGCATGTCGGCCGGGACGCCTTCTTCTGGGCCTGGCCTCTGGTCAACATGTACAATCGCCGGCTCGCCTTCTCGAAGATGAAGGAGCAGCGATATGTCGGCCCGCTGCTGGAAGCGCCGCTCAACCGGCTCACCATGCTGACGGATTACGTCGATCCGGAGGAACGCAACGTCGCGTGCCCGAACCAGGATGTGGTCTACGGCCTCGGCCTGCTCGCCCTGGATCTGTCCCCGGTCGTGATCCAGGTCCCGGATTTCGGCGACCGCTTCTGGGTCTACCAGATCGTGGATCTGCGCACCGACAGCTTCGTGAAGCTCGGCAAGATGCACGGCACGAAGCCGGGCTTCTACCTGCTGGTCGGACCGAACTGGCAGGGCGAGGTGCCAAGAGGCATCACCCGTGTGTTCCGCGCCTCCAGCAGTACCGGCCTCGCCGCACCGCGAATCTTCCAGGACGACACGCCGGAGGACAAACGCGCCATCCAGGACGTGCTGACGGGCATCGTGATGTACCCGCTGGCCGACTATGACGGGCGGATGAAGAGCATCGCCTGGCGCGGCCTGCCCAGGGTGCCCGGCCCGCCGCATGGCGAGGAGGAGACGCGCTGGGTCTCCCCGGAAAGGTTCTTCGATGAACTCCCGCTGGTCCTCGCGGACGCACCGCCGCTGCCGGGAGAAGAGGCCCGCTATGCGCAGGTGCTCGCCGTCCTGGCAGCGGCCGGCGGCCATCCGACGTTGAAGCAGGCGATGATCGACGCCGCCAAGGATGCCGAAGCGACGCTCGTCGATCCGCTCTTCCAGTTCCGCAACTACGGCCGTCCCTTGCCGCATCACTGGAGCAGCGTGGCCAACGTATCGGCCTTCGGCACGGATTATTTCACGCGCACGGCGGTGGCGAAGTCCAACATCCTGGTCAATGCGCCGGACGAGACGAAATATTTCTATCAGGACCTCGATGCTGCGGGCGCCCGGCTGAACAGCGCCGGTCGCTACAGCGTCACCTTCGCGAAGGATGCCACGCCGCCCGTGGAGGGTTTCTGGTCGCTCTCGATCTACAACGAGCACCACTTCTTCGTGGCGAACCCGATCAACCGCTTCTCGGTCGGCACGAAGAACAAGGACCTGAGGCTTGCGGCCGACGGTTCGCTCACGATCGTCGTCCAGCCCGAGGCCCCGGCAGACCCGGTGCAACGGGCGAACTGGCTCCCCGCTCCGAAGGGCGACTTCTCGCTCTACATTCGCGCCTATTGGCCCAAGGCGCCGACGCTGGACGGCTCCTGGACGCCACCACCCGTCCAGAAGGTCGGTTGAACCCGGACAGGGACGCGGCCGAGTGTCCGCTGTCGAAAGGAGGCGATGATGACGATCCGTCGACTGGTCGCTCTCGCCGTCCTGGCTTCGGTCTGGACGCACATCCCGGCCGCGACGGGGCGTGAGGCCGCGGGGGTCGACTTCGTCTACGTCGAGCCGAGAACGCCTGGATTCCGAGCGCTCTACGACACGATGAGATCGAAACGCGTGCTCGAGCGCGCGTCCGAGGTGATCGGACGGATCCGTCTACCGGCGAAGCTCACGTTGCGCCTCACCGAATGCGACGGCCAGATCAACGCTTGGTATTCCCCCGAGGATCGCAGCGTCACGCTTTGCTACGAGTATCTCCACGACGTCGTGCACCGGGCTCCGGAACGCGCCTCTCCCGCCGGCATCACGCGGCACGCTGCGCTCGTCGGTCCCGTTGTTCAGGTCCTTTTCCACGAGACGGGTCACGCCATCTTCGATCTCCTGAAGATCCCTGTCCTCGGCCGCGAGGAGGACGCGGCCGACCAGGTCGCAGCCTACGTGATCCTTCTCCTGGATCCGGCCCAGGCCCGCGAGGTCATCGAGGGCAGCGCGTATATCCTGGCCTCCTACGCGAAGGAGGAGAAGCCGGAGAAGGACGCCTTTGCCGACATGCACGGCCTCTCGGCCCAGCGCTTCTACAACCTCGTCTGCCTCGCCTACGGCTCCGACGAGACGGCCTTCGGGTTTGTCGTCGACAATGGCTACCTCCCGAAGGACCGGGCCGAGAGCTGCTGGGAAGAGTACGACCAGGTCGCCTACGCGGTCGAAAAGCTGATCGCCCCGCATCTCACCCCGAAGGCACAGCTTCGCCCTCATCGCCGTCTGCGGTGAACCGTTAGTCTAGCCTTCTCGGACGTTCCGGGCCTGACCTGTTGCGGTCCGGTTTGAAGGTGACCGGACGTTCTCGCATCGAGAGGAGTTCGGCCGGAGTGCGCCCATGCCAGTCGTTCAGCATGCCGCAGAGCCACCTCCGGAGCAGACCGGTCGGCTCACGGGCTGAGCGACAAGCCGGGGACGCTAAGCGTGAACCACGGCTCGCCTAAAGCGGACACACTCCCGGGACGAGTGGACCCTTTCGGGGCTGGCGCGTTCACATGTCTTGAGGAGCGCTGCGAGACTTGGATGCCGAACCACCACGAGATCGTCGACCGCCAGAAGGTGCTGGCGAATTTCGGCGAGTTCGCGCTGTTCAGCGACGACCTGGACGAGGTGCTCACTCAGGCGTGCAGGCTGGTGGGGGAGGCGCTCGGAACGGACCGCGCCAAGGTGCTGGAGATCCAGGAAGACGGTAGCTCCCTTCTGGTGCGGGCCGGGGTTGGCTGGGATGACGGCGTCGTTGGGAAGGTGCGCCTGCCCATGAACGAACGCTCGTCCGAGACCTATTCCATCATGGAGGGAACGCCCGTCATCACGCAGGACGTGAGGCAGGAGGAGCGCTTTGACCTCCCCGAGTTCCTGAAGGACGCAGGAGTCATGGCGCTTGCGAACGTCCCGATCTTCCTGCCGGGCAGGAAGCCCTATGGCCTGCTGCAAGTGGACGCGACGGAGCCTCGCTCGTTCAGTGACGCAGACACGGAGTTCCTGCGCACCTACGCGACCATTCTCGGGCCGGTGATCGATCGCCTGCACAAGGTGACCACCCTGCGTCGGACGGAGGAGAACTTCCGCCTGGTCGTGGAGAACGCGCGGGACTATGCGATCTTCACCACCGATCCCGAGGATCGGATCACCGCTTGGTACGCCGGCGCGGAAGCGGTGTTCGGCTGGACGGCGGACGAGGTCATCGGACAGCCTGCCGCCATCATCTTCACGCCCGAAGATCGTGAGGAGCGCGTCGATGCACAGGAAATCGAAACCGCTTTCCGCGAGGGCTCATCCCCGAACGTGCGCTGGCACCTTCGCAAGGATGGGTCACGGGTGTTCATCGAGGGAAAGACCACGGCGTTGCGTGGTCCGGACGGATCGCTGAGGGGCTTCCTGAAGATCGGCCAGGACGTCACTGAGCGCCGCCAGGCGGATGAGGCCTTGCGGGCGAGCGAGGCGCGCCTGAGCCAATTCGGCGAGGCTTCCTCCGATGTGCTTTGGATGCGGGATGCGGTAACGTTCCAGTGGACGTATCTTACCCCCGCCTTCGAGACGATCTACGGCCTCGACCGCGCGACCGCCCTTTCCGGCGACAACATGGTGGGCTGGGCCGACCTGATCGTGCCCGAGGACCGCGAGCGTGCGGTCGCGAACCTGCAGTGCGTCGGAATGGGAGAGCGCGTCAGCTTCGAGTACCGCATCCGGCGGCCAACCAACGGCGAGATCCGCTGGCTGCGTGACACCGACTTCCCGATGCGCGACGCGTCCGGGACGGTTCGCTGGATTGGTGGCGTCGGGCGCGACATTACCGAGGAAAAGGAGACTGCCGAGCACATGGGCGTGCTCGTCTCCGAGTTGCAGCATCGCACTCGCAACCTCATGGGCGTTGTGCGCGCCACGGCTGACAAGACCCTGCGACGCAGCGTGGATCTCGCGGACTTCAAGGCGCGCTACAGCACGCGTTTATCCGCCCTGTCCCGGGTGCAGGGCCTACTTTCCCGCCTTGCCGAGGGTGAACGCATCAACTTCGACGAGTTGATCCGCACCGAGGTCGCCGCCCTCGACGGAGGAGGAACCAGGATTGAATTGCAGGGGCCTTCCGGAGTGGCCTTGCGCTCGTCGACGCTGCAGACCTTCGCGCTGGCCATGCACGAACTTGCCACGAACGCCGTCAAGTACGGTGCGCTCTCCCAAGCGCAAGCGCGCCTGGAGATCCGCTGGCACCTAGACGAGGCCGACCCGGAGCAGGGGCCTTGGCTTCATGTGGACTGGCGAGAGCGCGGCGTCAGCATGCCAGCAGTAGGCCTGCAGCGAAGTGGCTCGGGACGCGAACTGATCGAGCGGGCGTTACCGTACCAGCTGGGCGCCAGAACAACCTACGCGATGGAAGCAGACGGCGTTCACTGCACCATTGCGTTGCCCGTATCGGGCCGCACCATGTCCAGAAGGAAAGCTGATGCCTAAAGACACGTTGCGGGGGCGACGCATCCTCATCGCGGAGGACGAGTATTTCATTGCGGACGAACTGAGCACTGAGCTGGTAGAGGCGGGAGCCGAGATGATGGGGCCGGTCGCCTCGGTCAAGAGCGGACTCCAGTTGCTGGCCACCGAGACGGTTCCGGATGCCGCGAGTTTGGACGTGAACCTGGGTGGCGAGAACGTGTACCCACTCGCGGACGCCTTGATTGCACGCGGCGTGCCCTTCGTGTTCATGACCGGCTACGATCAGGCGAGCATTCCGGCGTCGTACGCGCATATTCGCTGTGTCGAGAAGCCGGCCGGGCCCGAGACGGTACTCATGGAGCTTGAGAAACTTCTGCGAATATAGGGGCGGCAGACAACCGCTTCTGCGCGGCGCAAATAAACTGCACTGACAGAGTTGGTCGAGACCGGTTGGGAACGGTAAGTCCGTAAGCCTGCTGCGCCCATCCAAAAGCTGCCGGTCCGCCGGTCCGGTCGCCGGGTGTGGCTTTCGAGCCATCCAAGCGGCCTCCCAAATGAGTGACATGGGCGCGACCCCGGCCGTCAACGGGCGTAGGCGAGAGTCGCGATCGCGCCAACTGCGGACATCAGCTGCCTGCCCGAGAGCAGACGTCCCTCGACCTGAGGACTTTCATGGCCGGTTGAGCCTCAGACCCGGACCTCATGATTCTTAAGTCAAGGCCGTCGGGGCGAGTCTGCTGAGATATAAACTAACGACCGATTTCGATCCTTTTTATCAGTACCTGCGTCTGGTGAGCCATGGCCACCGGCTAAAAGGCAGCCCAAACTACCTCAAAGATTTTTGCCGTGCCGCCTTCACGGTCACGTCGTGATCTTACTTTACGCTTGTAATGATGGCGAAGGTTTGCGGCGCTTTTGGAAGACTTGCGGCGGTGATCCGAATTTTCCACGAACCCGCAATCGGCTGACGAACGAGCGCCTGCTCCACGACGTTGATGTGATCAGACCCCGGCTCGCTGGGTTTGTCGGGGCGGTTCGGATCAAGAACCAGGGGACGATGCTCCGTCCCCTGAGGCGAGATGAGGCGCAGCTCGAGGTCGTTGACGAGCGAGACCGGTGCATTTGTCGAGGCGGGCGCGTCGTCCCAGGCGAGCGTCGCTTTCAGCTCCGTCGCACCTGCCGCGACGGCGATCTCGCGGATGCTGGAATCCGTGCCGGCTCGGATGACGCCTTCTGCGAACGACCTGCTCCTGATGAGGTCGACCGAGCTCCTGATCGAGAGGCGCCCGTAGCCGTTCCGGTAATCGGGTCCTGGAGGCTCGATGTCGATCGCGCCATGGACGAGCGCCGCCTTGATGGTCGACGGCAGGAGCGGAGGGCCGGCGCCGAACTTCTCATGCTGCTCGATCATCAGGGCGATCGCGCCCGACACGACCGGGGCCGCGACCGACGTCCCGCACAGGCCGCGGTATCGCGCGGGCGGGGCGGCGGAGAAGATCGCTTGCTGCCCGCCGCGCCGGCATCCGGGCGCGACGAGGTCGGGCTTCAAGCGGCCGTCGGCTGTCGGCCCCCAACTGCTGAAGTTCGTCATCCCATCGTCGTCCGAGTTGACGGCGCCGACCGCGATCACGTTCTTGGCCGTGATCGGGGGCGGGATGACCCGGTAGTTCAGGAAGGGCGGGTCGGGCGAGAGCCCGCAATCGCGATCGTTGCGGGCGTTGCCCGCCGCGAAGACGACCGGGATGGGGCGGCCGAAGAAGCCGACGACGATGCGGTCGAACTCCTCAGCCTCGAGCGTGTATTGCCCAAACAGCCCGCAATCGTCGCCCGCAACCGTCGATCCCCAGGAATTCTGGGACACGTGGATGCCGTGCCGATGTATGGCGACCTCGTGCATGTCGACGGCGTTGGCCCAGTCGAACGAGACCATCCGCACGCCGCTCGCGATCCCCTTCCACTGGAACGCCGCGCCGCCGGCCTGCGGCACGAGGCCGTCCCGCGCCGCGCCGAGCGCTCCGACCGGGGACGTGGAGTGTGACGTCTCGGGGCCGGCCGCGAGGCTGCCTCGCCCGTCGCCACCGAGCGTGCCCGCGACATGGGTCGGGTGCAGATGCTCGGGGACGCCCTGGCTCACCACCGTGACGCGCCCGGCGAGATCCGGATGTGCGGCGGCCACCACACCCTCGTCCCAGATCCCGACGGTCACGCCGGCGCCCGTGAGGCCGTAAGGCGGCTCGGCCACGATGGTCGCCCCGACCCTCTCGCGGACGAGGTCGTTGAAGCGGCGCCGTTGCGGGGCTGCGGGCTCGAGCATCATGACGTCGTTGAGCTCTGCGAAATCCGTCAGGCGGGCTCTCGGGAGCGTCGCGCCGAGCGTCAGCGTCGTGCGGTTCACGCGAAGAATCGAGCCGCCGCGGGCGGCGATCTGGCCGGACAAGACGTCGAGATCGGTTCCCGGGAACGCTCGGATCGCAATCGGCAGGTTGATGGCGGCCGCGTCCGGCCGGGCCGGCCTCTGCAGGTCCGGGTGCATCTTCACGGCAGGGGACAGGGGCGCAACGCCCTCGATGCTCGCGAAACGGGCGGTGATCTCGGCGATCGGGCGCGAGGCTGTGACGTAGTAGCTGTTCGTTCCTGTGTAGTCGTGGATGGCGAGGCCTGCCCCGGCCAGGGCGGCGGTCTCGGCCTCGCTCGGAAGCGACCGGAACTTAACGATGTAGCGGGCCGCGGCCGTAATGGGGCCGCCGCTCGCCGAAGCCGGCCGCGATCGGCGCGCCCGCGGCGGGCCGGGCGCGGCGGCGGGAGGCGCCGCGGCTGAAGGGCCTCGGGCGATCGGCTGTGCCGGGGCCAGGGTCAGGGGCCCCGTCCGTAGCGGGATCGTCAGCGACCCGGCCGGCTCCTGCGCCAGGGCAAGCGAGCCGATGCCGAGGATCCACGCGACCAGGGCGATGCGGATCATGGCTCGTTTCGGCTCATCGTCCTCCCGTCGCGGCGGTCCGGCGCCGGTCGAGACGGGATGTGGCGGATCACGCTCTCGCGCGTGCCGGTCGCGGGGTGGCGGGCGTAGTCGATGGGGGGCCAATCGCGACGGGAGAGGCGGATCCTGTCGAAGGCGCGCATCAACCCGCCTCGCGTCAGGTCGCGCCCCGCCAGCGACACCGCCTCGACGATCAAGGCGGCGGCCGTTCGGGCGAAGCGGTCGCGCGCCGGGCTTTCGGCGGAGGCGTCGGACGCCATGGTGGCGTCGGTCAGGACCAGATGCGCGCCCGAGGAAGCGAGCCTCTCGAACGCGCCCGCCATCTCCGACCCGAGCCCGAAGATCCGGGACCCGGGCCCAGCGAGCCGCGCCACCTGGTCCCAGGTCTCGCGATCGCCGATGACGATCACGTCGCCGTCCAGCTCGGTCAGAGAGGACGGGTCGACGAGCGACCGCCCCTCCGAAGCGATCAGATCACTGATCATGGAGCGGCCCGACCGGTCGACGACGACCCGGGCCGTCGCGGGGGCGGCCTTCAGCAGCGCGTCCGCCTGATCGCTACGCGACGCGAACATGCCGCGGACCTCATCGGGACGTGGCCGCGATTGCAGCGGCGTCAGCGGGAACAAGAGGGGAATGTTCCTGTCCCGGAACTCGGTTACGCGCACGGTCGCGAAAAGGAGCGCGAAGGCCTCGATCGCATCGAGCCGCTCGGGCTCGTCGATCGAGACGAAGCGCAGCCGTCGCCCATGCAGGATGAGCCCGTCGGCTCCCAGCGCTCGCGCCATGGCCGCCGGAAGGTCCGCGCCGGCCCGGCCGTCGAACGCGAGCACGACCGCATCCGCCGAGACCCTGCGACGCTCAATCCCTGCTCGAATGTCGAGATACGACCAGAGAGCATGCACGGCCGCCGGGTCGAGCACGTAGCGGGGCATGGAGCTGTCCAGCAGCCGGCCTCCCGGATCGCGTCCGGTCCGGAGGAGCTCTCCGAACGCCGCTTCGGTGTAGGCGGGCCGGCGGGCGCTCGCCCGATCGAGGACGGCGCGTTCGATGGACGGGGCAGAGAGCGCCCCCTCGCGGCCGCCTCGGCCATCCCGGCCGTGGCAGTTCCGGCAGCCGAACCCGGAAGCGGGAACGGAAGCCGACGCCGCGCCCACCAGGGCCGCGACGCGCGACTCTCCGGGCAATCCGAGATAGAGCGCTTCGGCGAGGCTTGGCGCTTCGCGCTCCGACCCGGCGACCACGGCGGGCGACAACGCACCGGCCAGCACGAGTGCGGCACCGGCCCGTCGGGCCGACCCAAGCGTCATTGTCGGGCCAGGCCGCCAAGCCTCGCGAGAAGGACCTCTGGCGAAGCGTCCTTCTCCTCGACGCGGCCGATAAATCCGCCTCGCGCATCGAAGACGAGGTAGAAGAAGGGGTGATCCGACGCCGACCCGAACCGCATTCCGAGGCCGTCGAGTAGGGGCATGAGCTCGCTGAACCCGCCCGTGAGGAAGAGCCGGAACGGACCGGGATCGAACTGCGCGGCGTGAGCCTTTAGGTCGTCCGGCCGGTTGTCGGGATTGATCGTGAGGGTGACGAGGCGCACGTCCTGCCGCCCCGCCCGGGTGAGCTCGTCCTCCACGAGCGTCATGTAGGTGTCCGAGATGGGGCACTGGACCGTGCAGCCGACGAACGTGAACGAGACAAGCGTCAGCGCCTTCCCAAGGACGTCGCGGCGGAACCGCTGGGACCGTCCTCGATGGTCCTCGAGCCTGGCCTCGACAACGATAGGGGGCGGGGCCGCCAGGCGAGCGGTTTCCTCGGAGGCCCGGGTTGGGGACGCTACGATCGTGGCCAGCGCCGCCGCCCCGACAAGCGCCAAGAAATCTTTCACGGCTGTCCTCCCGTCGCCGATCGGCGGCGCGTGAGATCGATGAAGGCGGGCCGGATCGCGATCGGCATCCGGATCGGGCTGACCACGTATGGGGCGGGCGCCACGTCGAACGGCGCCGTCCTGAAGAGGCCGTCCGGGCCGAGCCGGGCCTCGAGATCGCGGGACACACCTCCGTTGAGGGCTGACAGGCGAAGCGTCAGCGAGGTCGGCTCGGGCGCACGTGTCCAGTGGCGAAGACGGACCGCCAGGACGGAATTCTGACCGAGCGCCCCCTCCACCTCGGCGCTGATCGAGGCCGGAAGGGGTGGCTCGGCCTCGTCCGTTGCCGCGATCGGGAGGCAGGCGGTGGTGCCGCCGACGCCCGTGGTCACGACGAGCTCCCAGCCGCCTCCTCGCGGCAATCGTGCGCTGCTCTCGAAGACGCCGTCCTCGATCTCGACCAGGCTTCTCGGGAAGGCCGTAATGGCGGCCGGGGGCGCTCCCTTCAGCGTTATGGCTCCCACCGGGGCGGATGCGAGGCCGCCTCCGCCGACGACCGTATGCAACGTCTTGCCGCCCGGGCGCATGACTGCGACCGCCGAGAGCGGGCTGAGGGGAACCATCAGCTTGCCGGTCCGGGTCGCCGGCTCGGCCAGGTCGGGCTCGGACAGGCGCACCTCCCGAACGGCGGCGTCGCCGCTCCCGAGCGCGGCGAGATCGACGACGGTGACGACGGCCCGCGTAGGCCAGGTCAGGAAGACGACGTCGCCGAGGATAAGCGCCTCGTCCACGACATCGGCCGCCTCGAAGCCGTGGACCCGCCGGCCCCTGACGAGGTCGACCACGCTGAGCTCGACCCTCCCGGACTGGACGCGCGACCACGCGACGGCCCAGCGGCCGGCGCCGTCCAGCGCCAGGCCTTGAACGTCGCCGGGCACGTCGATCGGCTCGGCGGCGAGAGGCGCGTCGCCGTAGCGGCGGATGAGGCGGCCGCCCCTGGTCGTCAGCACGGATTCGCGGGTCGCCGCCACGACGGTCGAGAGGCTCCGAGGCGGGTACGACCCGACCTCTTCGCCGGTCGCGCGGTCGAGCAGCCGGGCCCCGCCATCGGCACCCGTCGCGAGGACGCGGTCCGGTCCTGCCTCGATGAGGCGGAGGGCGGCTATCCGCGCCTCGCTGACGATCCCGCCTGCCCGGTCGAGCAGCAGGGCTCGATCCCCGCTCGTGTCCTCGACCCACATGCGCCCGCTCGAAGACGGCAGGATTACGCCTGGCCGTCCGAGCCCCGCCGCTCGAACGGTGGCGCGTCCCCAGGGCAGCGGGATCGCGAGGACATCGCCGCGCTCGGGACGCGATACCAGAAGCTCGCCTAGGCCGGGATGGACGACCATCGCGGCGGGGCGTTCCCCGATGGGGACGATGGAGGACACGATCCTGGCGCTGGACGGCCGATGCGGATCGACCGTCGCGATCCGGTTCTCGCCATCGAGCGTGACGACAGAGAGCCCGGCGAGGGGAACGCTGTCCGATGGAAGTCTGCCCGTGGCCCGGGCCGCTCGACCGGCGTCTTGGCAGGCGGAGCGGCCAATCCCCGACCTCCGGAGCCATGCCGCCGGGCTGAGGCCGGGCTTGATCGCCGCGCCCGAGGCCTCGGAGAACCGCAGCCTCACCCAGAAAGGCTGGTCGACCTCCGCATTTGGGATGGGCCGGCCATCAGCGTCTGCAAGCGAGACGGCGACCGACAATCCCGCCGTCTCGAAGGAGCTCGGCTGACCGCTTGCGGCACCGCCGCCGGACAAGGCGAGCCCGATCGCCAAGCGCGCGACCGCCGTCGCCCGTCTCCTCAAGGCACGCATGAGGGCTGCGCACTGGGCAGCGCTCCGTCCACCCGCAGGTGGCCCCAGACTCCGGCCGCGAAGATCGGTTGCGGGCCGTCCCGCCAGAGATAGTCGCCGGCCGCGCGGGAAGCACAGATCGAGGCCGTGATCGCCTTTCCGGGAGCAAGCAGCCCTGAATGGCCCGATCCGAAGCCCGGCAGCACGTCGTCGTACGATGCGCCGAGCATCACGAAGGCCCGCTGACGCGCGCGCCCGGCCGGATGGGTGACGCGGATGGACACCTCCTCGCCCGGATGGGCTTTCAGGATCGGCGTCGGGATCGCCTTCGCGCGCGGGTCGAGAAAGGCCTTCGGGAAGACCTGCCTGTTCAGGTTGATCTTGCTGTCCGGATAATCGGTCAGGTCGAGCGAGGACGGGGCGCCGTCCCATTCGGCCAGGCGACGGCTGAAAGGGGCCGTCGCGTAATTCACGGCGCGCTCGCCGAGGTCGTAGGAATCGTCGCACACGGGACAGTTCGGGAGCGGATGGCCCACGAAGCCGCGCTTCGACGCCGGAAGGCGCTCGTCCCAGGGGCGATCGATGCCATCGTCGTATCCCCAAGGCTGAGGCTCGCCCGTCCCGGACGGACCCGACCAGCGTCGGGACCAAAGGTTGAGGCCGTCCTGCCAGAGCAGCACGTGCTCGCGAACCGCGCCCGCCCCCAGCCTCGTCGTGCAACCGGGCTCACTCCCGCAATCGGGCACCGGCTTCATGGCGACGAGCACGCCCTCGCCGGATGCGGGCGGCAGCACCTCGACGAGGTTGGGGCCACCCGGGACGAGGCTCGCGACCCGCCCAGCATAATCGGCGCCTTTCGGCTCCACCACGAGCGTTCCGGACAGGCCGTGGGACGCATGGCCGATCAGGTCGCCGGCGACCCGGATCGGGAGCGCCCCGAAGGCGTACGGGATGGCCTTGAGGAACTGCCCCTCTCTCGATCTCAGATGCGCGACGAGCCGCTCCGCCACGATAGCTGCGTTGGCGGCCGCCGGACCGGTCGCGCCAGGGCTGAAATCGAGAGGCATGGCCCCATGCTCGACGCAGAACAGGCTGCCCAGGATCGCGAGCTCGATCATCGGCCCGCACCCCGTCTCCTCCCTGGCCCGGACCGTCGCGGCGCCGGCGCCGACGATCGCGGTCGACCATGGCGCCGCAGGGTGGCCGAGCGCGGCCCTGAGGTCGGCCGTATCCACCCACAGGTTACCCGCGTAGAACGTCTGGGTGGCGCGCGACGCGTCCGGCAAGCAGGGCGCGCCCCTGCACATGGCGGGGCCGCCCGCTTCCGCCTGCGTCTTCAGGGCCGGAGCTTGGTTCACGCCGAAGGGGAACGGAACGCCGGCACGAGGCGTCGTGATCGCGGCCGGCAGCGTGAACGTCACGCGGGTCGATGGCCTTACGCCGTCGCCTGGCGCGCCGTTCTGCAGCGGATCGGTGTTGAGCGGCACGATCTTGGGCATCAGGGCATCGCCCGGGACATCGCGGATCGCGTCGGGTTCTCCGCCCAGCGGCCGGAGCGCGTTCACCATCAGTACGGACACGCAGTCGCCGGCGTTCACCCTAAGCACGTAAGGCTCGGGCCGACGCTGCCCCACGTAGCGCGCCTTGAGGATGGAGAGGACCGCCTCACGAGACGGAAAACCGGGCCCGGCGAGGATGTCGTAGAACGACGACGCGGCATGCCCGGACGCCATACGCGGTGCAAGGTCGGACGTTAGCGACAACGGCACGATCATCAGGCCGTCCGGATCGAAGATGCCTGCCGCCGCCGCCGCATCGTATGGCATGCCTGGAAGCGGCGTCGCCGCCTTGTCTAGGATTTCGCCGGCCCGCACCGCGACCATGATCGCCTCGACCTGCGGCGCGGAGGACGGGCAGGCGAGCTTGACGGCGGTGGCGACACGAGATGCGGCGGTCGTGCTCACGGAAGGCGGTGCCGTGCTCCCTGCGGTAGGCGGCGTGGGCGCCGTCGGCAGGGGCCGCGGCTCGAGAAGGTCCAGCCGCGCGGAGATCACAGGGACCGCCGAGCCATCCAGGCATCGATCGACCTGTTCTGGGTCACGCAGGCAGCGGCCGAGGTCCTTCGAGCCCGGGCTGTCGTAGACCCTGATCAGTCCCCAGGCGCCATTCCAGACGGCGTCCGACGATCCGAAATTGTACATGTAGTCGAGCGACTGCCGGAGGTCGGCCTCCGAGGCTCCCGGCCTCTGGCCTTGCAGCAGCTCGGGATGAAGCAGCGGGTTCGTGGAGCTCCGGTTCGCCAGCAGGTCACGGCCTGTCCGGGTTCCGTCCGGCGAAGGTGGGCCGCTCGCGACCTCACGCAAGGTCGACACGTTCGGCGACTCGGAGCGGTAGTAGCCGCCGATTTCGAAATGCTCCGACAGGCCGATCTCCTGCGCGGAGACGACCCCCGAAAGGTTGTCGCAGCCGGCCGCGAGGGCCTCGAACGCCGCCCAGAACGCCCGGTCGCCCGGCGGGGCGTCGAGCCCGCCCCAGACCCAGTCGCGATACTGTCGCGGGCGGCCGTCGCGGGCGACCGCGTCATCCTGGCAGCGCTCCGTCCGGGGGCGAGGCGAGCCGGCGAGCCGCGCGAGATGCGAGCGCGCCGTCGGGAAGGCCTGATCGACGTTGCGCCGGAAGGAGACGCCTTCGACCCGGAACGTGTGCTGCACCTCCTGTGCGCCCTGCACCATCCGAAGGAGCACGCGCTCCTGCCCGAACGCCTCGATTAGAGGCGTGCACGGATCGCCGTGACCCGCCTCGGCTCCTGGCGCCGTCCGAGCCCACAGGCTGCGGAAGACGTTGGAGAGGTCGCCCTCCTCGCCGTGGCGCTGATGCCGAATATCGTTGTGCGACGCCGTGTTTCGCCTTTGGCTGTCATCCTCCGGGAGGGCTAGAGGCGAGGCCGCCGGGTAGGCGCAAGGGTTGCGGACGAAGGCGAAAGGCGTGCCAGCGCTGTCGCGCGCTCCGATCCGGAGCGGCACGGGCTCGTTGCGATAGTTCACGAGATAGGGGTCGTGATGCTTCTGGCTGAACGACTCGGGTCGAGGCGGCGGAGCGACCGGGCGACCATGCTTGGCGCGGACCTCCCGCGCATGGTCCTCCAGGGCGACCACGTGACCGGCTAACAGAGGGTTGGGCGTTCCGGCCTCCCGCCGGCTCGCCGGCTCGTCTTTCGGCGCCTCGCCCAACCCATTGACGCAGAGCCGGCCGCGCCGGGCAGGGATCGGCTCACCGCCCTCGAGATCCGGGTTGGCGCGCGTGGCCGCCTCGTCGACCTCGTCGATCCGGCAATTCGCCTCGGCAACGAGGCGGACGAGGCCCTTCGGATCGCCCCCCGCCGCGGACGCCTCTCGGTCGAACTCGCTCCGGCTCTGCGCGTGACCATCGTAGAGCAAGGCGAAATCCGCGATAGCGAGCGCGAACTCACGGGCGTTGGGATGGATCGGCTCGCCATATTCGAAGACGTTGTCGGCGGATGGTAACCAAGGCCGCTGCGCCTTCGTAATCGCCCGCACGACGGCGCGGGTCCCGACGAGCGATTCGCCCCCCATTGTTAGGACGGGCTGCACAGGCTGGCCCGGTCCCGGCAGGGGTGGCGGCAGCTCCCGCCCGGGCATGTCCGATTTCGCCTCGTCGGGTCCCGCGAACCGTGACACGGCGTGCGTGTTCGGCTCGATCAGCAGCGCCGCATAGTAGCCGTGCTGCTGGATGTTCGACGGACCGAAATGGTCGTGCGTGAACACGGTTCTGAGGGTTCGATCCGCCGCCTTGCCGTCGCCGGTGTTGGAGAGGATCGGGTCGGCGAACCAGCGCTGGACCGTGGTCTGGAAGTAGTCCTTCCTGTCCGCCCCCTTGCGCCACCAGAGCTGCGCCTGCCGCAGCGCGAGCCGCGCCTCGCGAATGGCGCCGGCGTCGCCTCGCGCGATCCCCTCGTCGAGGCGGGCCTTGGCGGCCCCGAGGGCGGCGCATTCAGCGGCCCGATCGGCGACGCGGCGATCCGCGGTCTCGCCGACGATCGTGCCGCCCGGCTTCCTGGCCGCGCAAATGCGGGCCAGCAGCTCGTCCGCAGCGAACGTTCCGTCCTCGTAGTTGAAACCGTTGCCGGAACCGTCCGATGAGGTGACGTCGAACTTTACGAGGTGGATGTGCTGCCCAATCGTATCCGTCGGGACCTTAAGCTGAAAGTCGTCAAGCTCAAGATCCTTGGGCAGATCGTTGGTGTGGCGAAGCTCGATGCATTCGCCCGAGAACGCCCGGAAGAAGAATGGCTCGGCGCGAGCGCTTCGGCTCTCCTTCCAGTTATCCGCCTTGGAAGTGAGAACGGCGATGCGGGCCTGCGGGTCGTGCCAGCCGGCCCTGTTGACCGTCATGTCGAACTGGACGGCCGAAACGTCGTAGCGACGGAAGCCGAGCAGGGCGGGATCGGGAACGAAGTCCAGGGAACCCCGGAGCGCCTGCAGCGCCGCGTCCCCGGCGATCGCTGGATCTGGGGTTAGCGTGAGAGTGGCGGGCTCGAAGACGTCCCGCTCGTTCGTCATCGGTCGATGGCCGATGAAGCGCCTGAAAGGAGCGCCCGACAGGGTGGTGGGCGCTCCGCACGGATCCGCGAAAGGCGCGCCCGGCGCGGGCGGCGCACCGTTGACACCGAAACGCGGCGGATCCGTCTTCGGCGCGCCGACGAGCGGCGGCATGCGGAAGGTGGCGTAGCCTCCCAGGGCCTGTGCGCCTGGCGCCTGCCCGAGTGGCGTGAGCAGCGAGAGCTGCCCGCCGCCCGGACGGGTCCCGTCATGGTGGAAGCCCATTGCGTTCTGCTCGAGCCGCGTTCCGGCATGCGGCAGGAGCCTGAGGTCGAGCCGCTCGAACTCGGAGGTGACGTCGCCCAGCGCGAGCATGCGCGCGACCAGGGTTTGCCGGAGGGCTCGCGCCTGCGTGGGATCGGTCTTGATGGCTTCGCGCTCGTCTGGCGTCAGGACCGACGGCAGGGCGAGCCCGCCTGTCACGAGATGCCGGGGCAGGCCGCCGTCGAGCAGGCGCCCGCCGTCGCCCCGCGCCATGTCGAGGGGGGGCTGAGGCGCGCGATGGCCGGCCTCGCCCGCAAGATAGAAAGGGAAGCCGGGCATGCCGTCCGCTCCGCCCTGCGGAGTCGCGTTCGCCGCGTAAGTCGGCAGCAAGGGCGCGGCTTCACCGGGAAGTGGGATAAGGCCCGGGACGGGCGTGCCTTGGCCCTGGCCGCCTCCCAGCCAATGGCCCATCGCTGGCTCGACGGAACCGAGCCGCCTCTCGTTGGGCGTCCCGTTCTCCGACACGGACGGCCCCGGCTGCTTCTGCCCGTCGGGCAGGACTCTCGTCCCGTCCTCTAGCACGTCGTGGACGCGCCACAGGGCCCACATGCCCTGCGCGAAGTGGGGGTAGAGGTGGCAATGGAAGATGGCATCGCCGACGGTCCGGTTGCGGTTCCCAGACCCGTGGCCGTCCTCCCACCAGCCGGACGCCGAGCCCTCCGGCCGATTGCGGTCATGGCCACCGTGGTAGATCCTGTAGGTGAAGCCTTGCTGGGGGCCGATCGTTTGGCTGTCCAGGTAGGCGCCCCGGTTCTCGTCGTTTCCCGCGAACCACTGGTGCGTGTGCAGGTGAAAGACATGCGTCTCCTTGCCGGCGTGGAAGTTCCGGAAAACGACCTTATCGTTCAGGTAGCTATGATGGACGTTGGATGGGTCGTCCGCGTAGCTTTCGAGGAGGGCCGGGTCCCCGTTGGCCCAGCTTTCCAGGAAGAACTCCTCGTAGAGGCATTCCGGGCAGCCGGCCGCGGGGCCGATGCCCTTACGGTTCGCGACCACCATCGGCCCCGCTCCGGACGCGCCGTAGTTGATGGCGAAGCCGTCGCGGGCGGCCGAGAGCTGGCCGAACTCGCCCAGCTCCCGGAACGGGTCCGCATAGAAGGTCTTCAGCTCGTCGTGAAAGACGACCGTGAACTCGCGAAACGGCAGCTTCGCCTCCGTCGCTAGCCGCTCGGCGGTGCGTCGATCCTCGCCGACGAGCGCCGCCGGAATCGCGGGCAGCGGACGGCCGGGATCGGGCGCCACGATCGCGTTCAGGTCGCCGTGGACGATCTCGGCCTTGGCGTAGTTGAAGCCGCCGACCGCTTCCGTGCCAGCGCATGGCCGGATCATCATGAGGATCGGCACGCCCGTCGACCCGCACGGAAAGGCGCCCGGCCGGGTGTCGATCGAGTCCGGTCGCGCCGAGGCGACCGCATAGCTGACGGCGCTCTCTCGTGCGTGCCGCGCGGCAGGGCTTGGCTTCCAGACGGCGTCGAAGGCGGCGCGCGTGACCTGGCTTCGCAGGACGGAGGCCCCTTCCGATTCGACGATCAGGGCTCCGAACAGGCCGTGGCCCAGCGAGCCTGCATCACCCTCGCCACCTGACGGCGCGGCGACGCTTGAGAACAGGTGAGTGCCTTCCCGGTCGAGCCTGAAACGGCAAGCGAAGCGCTCGCCCGGATCGACGGCGGACAGTCCGAGGCAGGCCCTGTGCACGGTCCCGTCAGCGGTCGGCAGCGGCTCCAGCCCGGGGATGGTCAGCGACACGCGTCGCGTCGCCGGCCAGTCCCCTCCTGCCTCCCGCCTCAGCTCGGCCTGCTCCTGCGGATCGGCTTCCCCCTCGATGCGCGCGGCCTCCCGGCACTGCTCGTCATACGTCCGGCGCTCGTCCCGCCGCGTCGGGATATTGCCGGTATCGGCCTGCCGGTCGCCGCACCAACGCCTGGAGATATCGGGTTGCTGCCGCCCCTCGATCAGCAGGTTCTCGACGTTGAGCTCAAGGATGTCGCCGACATTGGCGCGCAGCGTCAGCGGCCTCGGACGCTTGCAGTCCTTCAGCCGGACCGCTCCAGGCTCGAGGCTGCCGACTCCCGCCTCCGATCCGTCCCGGGCCGAGCAGGCATCGGCATCGACCGGCTCGCCCGTGGCCAGGGCGGACACGTCCCGGCGTAGCGCGAAAATCATCCCATAAGGGTTGAACGACCCAAACCGGTTGTAGACTAGGAGCTGGTCCAGCGCGACCACGTCGGCGTGAACGATCCGGCGGGGCGGCGATTGTTGCGCCGTAGCGGTATGAGGAACGAGGCTAGCCGCCACGATAGCTAGACCGCTAAGCACGACCCTAGTCGCTCGACGGAGGCTCACGTCGTACGGTCTCTCAACCGCGTAACGATTCAAGGAATTCTGAACGCAATCAAAGGAGACCATGATCGCCGCCCGCCGACTTGATCTCCCTTGATGTTGCTCCCAGGATCAGGCTTCCGCAAGAGCCTTGGCCTCGTAAAACGGAGAGATGGCACGTCAGGCAACCAATGCCTAACGTTAGCTCAGTCTGCGATAGTAAATTTGAAGGTTGGCCTGGCCTGAACGACTCGGTCGAAAACCTCCAAGAAAGTTCTCAGCTCAGAGGTCTGACCTGAAAGGTTGGGCGCTCGAAGGAAGAGGAGGCTGTCTTTGGCGGCCGACAAATCTTCTTGCCGGCGACACGCGGCGGCTGATGCGTTCGGCTTGGTACCTCAACCTGTTCCCGGGCGCCCGGATCAGCCCGAAGAAGGACACAGTATGGGAGTTCGAGACGATCGCGGGTGGCGGGCGCTTCACAACGTCCACCGGTGGCACGATGACCGGCCGGGGCGCCGATCTCATCATCATCGACGACCCACTCAAAGCCCAGGATGTCTTCTCCGAGGCGGCTCGAGAGACCGCCTATGAATGGTTCACGACCACGGCCTTCACCCGCCTGAACGACAAGGCGAAAGGCAACATCATCGTCGTGATGCAGCGCGTCCACATGGACGACCTCGCCGGGCGCCTGCTCGCGACGGGACAATGGCAGCAGCTCTACCTTCAGGCTATCGCCGAAGAAGGCAGGGCATTCGGCCTCGGAGGTGGACGATCGTACCGTCGCGAGATCGGCGACGTGCTGCATCCGGAGCGGGAGTCGCGAGCGACGCTTGAGATGATCAGGGCCAACATCGGCTCGATGAACTTTGCAGCCCAGTACCAGCAGGAGCCGGTGCAGGTCGACGGCAATCTCGTGAAGTGGAGCTGGTTCAAGTCCTATGATCGCGCTCCGGACATCCTGCCTGGAGATGAGATCATCGTAAACTGGGATACGGCTTCCAGCGAGACCACCACCGCGGACTACACAGTCGGCATCGTGCTCCAAGTCCGGGGCGAGCGCGTGTTCGTCCTCGATATCGTTCGAGAGCGCCTTGGCTTCCCTCAGCTGAGGGCGCGGGTGATCGCCATGCATCGCCAATGGAAAGGCCTTGCCGCGTCCTTTAGCCTTTTGATCGAGCAAAACGGCTCAGGATTGTCTCTCTGGCAAGACCTCCGGTCACGGGGCATCCATGCCATCCCAGTAGTTGCCACCCGCGAAAAGGTCGATCGCATGAACGGCCCCTCTGTGACGATCGAGAGCGGGGCCGTGTGGCTGCCGAGTGAGGCGGCATGGCTTCACGAGTTCAAACGCGAAATCCTGGCTTTCCCGGCCGGAAAGCACGACGACCAGGTGGACGCTCTCTCGCAGGCCTTGAACCACCTTGCCCTGCGCCGGTCGAGGCGAGCCACGTCCGGATTTCTCATCGGGGCGTACTGACGTGGACTCGAGGCCCGATCGCGCGAGCCAACCACGTCTGGAGTCGTAGGATGGCAAGATTGATCGATGACCTGAAGCGGAAGAGCCGCCGCCGCCGGGACGGGCTGACCAAGCTCACGACGGCTGACGCCGCGGTTGCTCGCCCCCGAAACGACCTCTTGCCCCAACTGGACCTTGTCGACCGCCCGGTCGAAAGGCTGCGGCCGCCGGCCCGGAACGTTCGGCCTGCCGACCCGGCCCATGTCCGCGAGATCGCAAACTCGATCGCAACCCTCGGGTTCTGTGCGCCGGTCCTTATCGACCAGGAGGACCGCGTGCTCGACGGTTGGGCGCGGGTCGAGGCGGCGCGCCAGATCGGGCTCACGCGCCTCCCCTGTATCCTCGCGGGGCATCTCACGCCGGCCGAACGTCGCCTCATCCGGATCGCCCTGAATCGGGTCGGCGAGAAGGGCAGCTGGAACCTGGCCGAACTGAAGCTCGAAATGACCAAGCTCATCATCGAGAACGCGCCGATTGAGATCACGGGGTTCTCCTCCCTCGAGATCGACCAGATCGCGCTCGAGGACGAGCCGGACCCGCACGAGACCGGACCGCTTGAGCCGGAGGTCGGCGCCGAGCCGATCGTCCGGCCCGGCGACATCTTCAGCCTCGGTCCACACCGGATCGCCTGCGGCGACGCGCGAGACCCCGACCTCCTCGCCGCTCTCATGGCCGGAGACGAGGCCCGCATCGTCCTCACGGACGTGCCCTACAACGTCCCGATCCGCGGTCACGTGAGTGGCGGTGACCATCGCGAGTTCGCGATGGCAAGCGGCGAGATGACCTCGGAGGCGTTCGGAACTTTCAACGCCGCCTGGATCGCGGCCGCCCTTCGCTACCTCGTCAACGGCGGCGTGCTTGGTACATTCATCGATTGGCGCGGCTATCCGGCGGTTCATACCGCGGCCGAGAGAAACGGGCTCGAACCGCTGAACCTCGTCGTTTGGTCGAAAACGAATGCCGGGATGGGCAGCCTCTACCGGAGCGCGCACGAGCTCCTGCCCTTGTTCAAGAAGGGTAAAGCCCCGCATGTGAACAACGTCGCGCTCGGGCAGCACGGACGCTGGCGCTCTAACGTGTGGACCTATCCGGGCGCGTCCAGCATCGGCTCGGACTCCCGAAAGGGCCTGCAGCTGCATCCGACCGTAAAGCCGGTCGCCATGCTCGAGGACGCGCTCCTCGACCTCACGCACAGGGGCGAAGTCGTGCTCGACCCGTTCCTGGGCTCCGGCTCGACCCTGCTCGCGGCCGACCGCTGCGGCCGGGTTTGCCGCGGGATCGAACTCGACCCGCTGTACGTGGACGTGGTCTTACGCCGCTACGAGGCCGTCACGGGTCGGCCGGGTACCCGTATCCACGAGGGCCGCGCCGCCGTTGAGGGCGCACTTCCTGAGGCCGCGGAGCCACCTCGGAGCGCGATCGCGCCTGATGCCGAAGACGGAGAGCCTGACCCACCCTGATCACTACCCGGCGCGCTCGACGAGCCAGTCGAAGAGGCCGTTGCGGATGGCGGTCTCGGCGAGGGTCTTACGGGCCCACACCGCGACCTCGGTCCGATCCTTCGGGCTGAGGTCGCCCCGCGGGCTGTGGCAGACGAAGAACATCCGCGACCATGCCGGGTTTGCGTCGAAGCGGGCCACGTAATCGTCGAGGACGCGCTGCGAGGCCACCGACTTCACCTGCACGAGCGCGGTCTCCCCGGTCACGGCCTGCTCGACCACGAGGTCGGCATCCTTCATCGTGCCGCCGAGCGCTGACACCCGATGCCAGCCGCCGCGGGCGAAGATCAGGTCGACCATGGTCTCGAAGTCAGCCCAGTGCAGGCCAGCGATCAGGTTTTCGGCCGACGCCACGAGTGCCGTGCGGGCCTTCAGCGCGGCCTCGATGACCGGCTCGGCCTCGCCCGCGAGCTTGCGGAGCAGGTAGTCGGACGCCTCGACCGCGCACAGGGTCTGGCGGTAGGCCCCGACCTTGGTGAGCTTCGTGCTGAGTGTCTCCAGGAGGAGCGGCCGTCCAAGCGCGTCCGTGTTGCGCCAGCCGCCGATCGTTCGGCGATAGCGCCCGCCGTTGTTCTCGGTCTCCTCGATCGGGATCACCTCGGTCTCCGCCCTCGCCCACCAGAGCTGCCCGGCCTCGATCGTGATCCAGATCGTCTCAGGTCCCAATTGGTAGAAGTCGGTGATCTCGCGGGCGAAGTCGCTAGCCTTGCCGGCCGTCCGTCCGCGCTCGACGAGGACGGTGACGAGCGCCTCGCGATTTCCCGAAGCCGCAAGTTTGTGCGGAACGGAAGAGTGCCCGAAATGGATCTCGCCGGCCGAGAGCGAGCGCTTGGCCCAGCGCCCGCCCGGGCCGAGCTTGATGTAGCGCACCGGCGGCGGCGAGAGCACCTCGACGGCCGAGGTACCTGGGCTTTTGCTAATGGCTGAGGACATGGCAGCGTTCCTGAACAGGGCGACGAGCGGTGTCGCTCTCCTGTGCGGGACAGTCCAGAGAATTATCTGATTTTTAGATATCCGCTTCTTGCGCCTACTCAGCCGGCCGGCTCTCCTCAACCCGGCCCGGCATGCCTCGCTCGCTGCGTTCCCCTCGCCACCGGCGCTTGGTCGAGCTCCTGATACTGTACCGCGAGGAGAGCGGCCTCAAGCAGGCCGAAGTCGCCGAGCGGCTCGGGCGACATCAACCCTTCATCTCAAACATCGAAAACGGGCAGCGAAGGATCGACGTGGTCGAGTTACTCGACTTGGCCGACGTTATCGGCTTCAATCCAAACGACCTTATCCGGCGGCTGCACGAGACAGGCCGAGACTGACTCAGAACCCTCACCGGGATTTTTGCTGACGGCATAGACGGCATAATCGAAGCATCGACGATCCTGAGGCCCTCAAGGCCGTGTACGCGCAACCGATCGTCCACGACGGCATTCGGGTCGCTCGCTGGGCCCATGCGGGCTGTGCCGATCAGATGGTAGCAGGTGCTGCCGTTGCGATACGCGAAGTCGATTAACTCGTCATCGGTCTGCACGGCCGGCCCCGGCAACGTCTCGTGGGCGAGATAGGGAGCGAGTTCCGGCGTCGCGAGAAGGCGACGAATGAGGCGGAGCCCCTCCACGGTGACACGGCGATCCTGCACGTCGGCGAGATAGTTCGGCTGGATGACGGGGTCATCGAACACATCGGCCGACCGCGCTCTGACATGGCCCCGGCTTTCCGGCCTGTGCGGCCAGGCGCCAGCCGTGACGCCGGGGTAGTCGTCGAGCACGTAGACGGCACCCTGTCTGTAGGAGCCAGGGGTGAACACGCATTGCAGGTCAGGCTCATCGAAAGCGTCCGAAGACCGCCAGAAAACGTGGGCCTGGGAAGGCGAGGTGGCCAGGATGCTGGGCCGGCCGGCCGCCCAACGGGCAATCTGCCCGCCAAGGCGCAATCCTCGTGACAGCTCGTTCAAGGTGGGGATCCCGGGCTTCGCCCGCATGACCACCCGGACGGCATAATGATCTCGAAAGTTCTCCCCGACGCCGTTCAACGCGTGTCGAAGGGGCACGCCAAGTTGTGCGAGCAGCGAGTTCGAACCGATCCCCGACACTTGCAAGAGACGGGCAGTGTTGACCGTTCCGCTCGACAGGATCACCTCGCGCCGCGCCCGAACGGTCGTACCGACGTCCCCGCGCTGCCGCACGTACCGGATGCCCACGGCGCGCCGATCCTCCAGCAGGATCTGGAACGCTCGCGCGTTCGTTCGCACCTCGAGGCTACGACGCCCCGTGGCAGGCAGCAGGAACGCGCGTGCGGCACTGACCCGACGACCGCGCAGGATCGTGCGCTGGAAATAGCCCACGCCGGCCTGGTGGCCGTTGTTGTAGTCGGGGTTGAGCGGGATGCCGGCTCTGACGCAACCGCGAATGAAAGCTTCCAATACGGGATGGGTCCAGTCCATTCGGCTGACAGGCAGCATGCCCTCCTGATCGTCGTCGATCGCGATCCGGCGCACAGAACGCCGGAAATAGGGCAGCACGTCCTGCCAGCCCCAGCCCTGGTTGCCGCGCTGAGCCCAGCTGTCGAAATCCGCGGGCTGTCCCCGGTTGTAAACGAGACCGTTGATCGACGAGCTGCCTCCGAGCGTCCGTCCCTGCGTCGTCGAGATCGCTCGCCCCCCAGTCAGTTCCGTCGGCTCGGTCTTGAATTGCCATGTGCAGGATGGATCGAATAGCGTCTTGATGAAGCCGGCGGGTATGTGGATGAATGGATTGCGGTCGGCCGGCCCCGCTTCCAGAAGGCACACGGTCGTTGTGCCGTCCTCCGTCAGGCGATTTGCTAGCAAGCTGCCAGCCGCTCCGGCTCCCACGATTACGTAGTCGAACTCGTCCGGTATGGTGTGCTCGCCTTGGGTCACTTTAAAGCCTGCTACAGTGTCGGGCACGTTATAAGCGTCGAGCGCTAGCAGTCGGGACGCCGTCAGCAGCGCCACGACGTGGACCGGTCTGCCTCGGGCCAACAACCGAACTCAAGGTGCCTGCCCGACTCCGGACGTCCAACGGCGCGCCGCGGCGGCGGCAGCACATCCAGACTGATCAGCTTGCGGCCGGACCTGGCCGTAAGCGGTCCGGCCGCTCTCGAGCCGCCAAGTGATCTGGATCATGTGACCGCGGAGTTGGTGTGCGACTGGCCCTACCTCAGGAGAATCTACGCTTCCTGCGCGGCATGCCCGATCACCGCGCCTGGTCAGGATCGTGGGTCCAGCTAATCGGGGCGTAACCGCGCTCAGGGCTAGCTTCGGACAGCGAGGCCTCGGCTAGGTCCTCGCGGCTACGGTGCTGGCGGCCCTGCTTGGACCCGCCCTCCACCTCTCGGTGCTAACGGCATGCTGGCATCCGAGCCGGCCGGGGACCGCCTACGCTCGTCTCGCAATGGTAGGATGTTGAGTCTCGGTTGCGCCATCACCGGACATCAGGA
Organism: uncultured Enterovirga sp.; assembly: GCF_964242715.1. Classification (NCBI taxonomy): domain Bacteria; kingdom Pseudomonadati; phylum Pseudomonadota; class Alphaproteobacteria; order Hyphomicrobiales; family Methylobacteriaceae; genus Enterovirga; species uncultured Enterovirga sp. The sequence goes on along the minus strand of NZ_CAXTAZ010000016.1, from coordinate 337 downwards.
GCCTACCCAATGGATGAGCCTACCGCTGCGCTCGCGGTGAGAGAGGTGGGAAAGGTGCTTCGACACCGTGCGGCACCTCAAGGAAGCTGGCGAATCCGTGATACTAATCAGTATCGCCTTCAGGATATCTTCCCGGTCTGCGACCTGATACATGGTCGAGACATCATGGACGAGATCGTGAAGTATATTGTCGGGGCGGAAGCCGGGCACCTCAGCATCATCGCCGGCGGGCGCTGACGCTCTGAACGGGCAGAGGAGCGGCCAGAGCCGCAACCTTCTTCTCCTAGCAGGCTGTTGAAGAAGGCTCTCGAACGGCTTTGAGGACGGCCTCGTCGCC